>WTAK01000397.1 GCA_013139625.1 Candidatus Delongbacteria bacterium
GAGAAAAGTTTTAACTGCCTGTAATTTCAACTCTTTACTATACTTCTTACGCTTCTCCATAAAAACCTCCCATCCAGTAATATACATGTCCTTTTTGTCCGTGTCCACTTTATGGGGTGCAGTTCAATTTGACACTTTGCTTGTGTTATATTCCACAAATATACATGAATACCAAGAATGTAGGGGAAGGTTCCCATGCCTTCCCGGATGTGGAATAAGACAAAGGGGAGTAAAGTGAAAAAAGAAATACAAAAATTCGAAGAGGTAGCATTAAAAGAAAAAATATTTACAATTCGCGGTTGTCAGGTAATGCTTGATAGAGATCTTGCGGAGTTATATGAAGTAGAAACTCGAAGACTCAATGAGCAGGTAAAAAGAAACAAAGAAAGATTCCCTGAAATATTTTGTTTTCAACTTAAGGTAGATGAATTCGAAAACTTGATGTCGCAATTTGCGACATCAAGTTGGGGTGGGTATAGAAAACAACCTTATGCTTTTACAGAGCAGGGTGTTGTTATGTTGTCATCAGTATTAAGAAGTTCGAGGGCAGTTTACATGAGTATACAAGTAGTAGAAGCTTTTATAGCAATGCGTAAATTCATTAATTCAAATTCTCAGATTTTTCAAAGATTGGATAGAGTCGAAATAAAGCAGATCGAAACTGATAATAAATTTGATAAAGTTTTCTCTGCATTAGAAAATAAAGATGATCTTCCTGAGCAAGGTGTTTTCTTTCAAGGAGAGATATTTAAAGCATATAAATTTGTTTCTAATATTTTTAGAAGTGCAAAAAGTTCAATCGTAATTATAGACAATTATATTGATGATACTGTTTTAACGCATTTAACTAAGAAAAATAAGAATGTGAAAGTTAAGATATTAACGAAATCAATCTCAAAGCAGCTTAAATTAGATATTGATAAATTTGAGAAGGAGCATTTTGCAATTGAGGTTAAAGCTTATAAGAAATCTCATGATAGGTTTATTGTAATTGATGATGAAATTGTTTATCATTTTGGGGCTTCATTGAAGGATCTAGGGAAGAAGCTATTTGGGTTTTCTAAATTTGAGATTGATGCGTTAAAAACATTTCTTTAAAACGAATCTAAATATTTCTTTTACGTTACTTTTGCATTGATCAAAAGTAACCAAAAATCTAGTCTGCCATTTAATCTCCTAGCATCGTGCTAATTTGTTGCTGTATCGGTCTGCCTCTTATCGAATGGCAGACGGGGTATATTTTTCTCCATGATACTTTTCACTACCGTTTAAGTATCGGTCGATAAATATATGATAAGAGGAGCGCAAAGCTGTTTTTAAATCATTTAGTTATGTATACAGAAAAATAATCCTCGTAGGGTTGTTTTTAAAAAATATTATGAGTATATTGAATTTCAACTAATTAAGTGGAGAATATATGAGTGATAAAACAGTTTTTGTAATAGGTGCAGGTGCTAGCAAAGAGGTTAATTTGCCTGTCGGGAAGGAATTAAAGTTAAGAATATCAGAACTTCTCAATATTAAATTTGTTCGCAGTCAAATAAATAAAGGAGATGAAATAATTGCTTCTGCATTTAAGAAGCATGTTTTAGATATAAAAGGAAATCAGGCAGACTATAATCAATATTTAATAGAAGCAAAAAAAATATCAAAAGCATTACCATTAGCAATATCAATTGATAATTACATTGATGCTCACAGAGAAAATGAGAATATTTCCTTTTGTGGGAAACTAGCAATTGTCAAAGCGATATTGGAAGCAGAAGGAAATAGTTATCTTACTTTGAAGGGTACGATTAATAAAGAGATTAATTTTGAAATATTAGAAAATACATGGTATTTACCCTTCTTTAAATTATTAACAGAGAATTGTAATAAGAATGACTTAACTGAGAGATTTAAGAAAATAGTACTGATTATATTTAATTATGATAGATGTGTTGAACAATTTCTGTATTATGCTCTGCAAAGGTATTACGATATTAGTGAGCATGAATCAGCAGAATTACTGAAAACTTTAAAAATATTCCATCCTTATGGTATCGTAGGTCAATTACCTTTTAATAGTAGTGATGTCACTTTTGATTTTGGTGCTAATCCATCCCCAACCAAACTTTTACAATTAGCCAATGAAATAAAAACATTCACTGAAGGTACTGACCCAAACTCAAGCGACATTATAGAAATACGAAAAAATATGGCAATAGCTAATAAAGTTGTTTTTTTAGGATTTGCATTTCACAAATTAAATATAGAATTAATACGTCCTAATTTAGAATTCAATAACGAAGAACATTATACTGAGTGTTACGGTTCAGCTTATGGTATTCCATTGCAAGACCATGATGTTATTAATAATATACTTTCTAGATATTTTGAAATATCAAATAATAATATCAGCTTAGATATACCCAATTCAACATGTAAGGATTTTTTTTCAAACTATATGAGAAGCTTATCTTTCGCTGATTAAAAACATCAGTTTTAATTATTTCCTATTATTTTTAAAACCCTCCGTGTCTCTGTGCCTCCGTGAGAGAACAAAATCTTTTTATAAAACCCCATTTTTTTTATTACAGAAGTAATTTAAAAAACTTCATTTTTTTTATTGTGTATCAATTCAACATTTCGTATCTTAGGCGAGTATTTAACATAAGGAGATAAATTATGAACGAAAATATATTTAGAGAATACGACATTAGAGGGGTAGTTGAGACTGATTTTACTCCTGATACTGTTACAAAGATCGGTAAAGCTTTAGCTACATATTTGATAGAAAAAGGTTTGAATAACTGTGTGATCGGATTTGATGCAAGATTATCAGCTGATTATATGTTCGATACTTTCTCAAAAGCAATGCGTGATCTTGGGATAGATATTACTTCTATCGGTCAATGTACAACTCCTATGCTATATTTTGCTCAGTATGATCTTAAAGCTGACGCAAGTGTAATGATCACAGGATCTCACAATCCTTCAGATATGAACGGACTCAAGATGTCAACTAAGTTCGCATCGATCTTTGGGCAAGAGATTCAAGTTCTTAAAAATATCATCCTTGATAATAAATTTTATGTAAAGCCGGCTGACAAAGCAGAAGGTACACTTGAGACTATCTCAGTCAAAGAGAAGTATCTTGATTATATGAAAGAAAATATCACTATGGGTGATAAGAAGATCAAGATCGTTGTTGACGGTGGAAATGGTACAGGTGGTGAGATAGCTGCTGAGATATTCAGACATTTTGGTATGGAAGTTGTTGAACTTTATACGAAACCTGATGGAACTTTTCCTAATCATCATCCCGATCCAACAGTTCCTGAATATATGACTGACCTTATAGCTAAGGTTCAGGAAGAAAAAGCTGACTTGGGTATTGGTTATGACGGTGATGCTGACAGGATCGGTATTGTAACTGAGACAGGTAAAATGCTTTTCGGTGATCATCTGATGCTTATCTTTGCTAAAGAGATACTTTCCAGAAAACCCGGTGCTACTATCATAGGTGAAGTTAAATGTTCTCAGACAATGTATGACGGTATTGAAGAGCTTGGCGGAAAGGCTGTAATGTGGAAAGCAGGTCATTCTTTGATAAAAGCTAAGATGAAAGAATTGAAAGCTGAACTTGGTGGAGAAGTTAGTGGTCATATTTTCTTCAAGGATAGATTCTTTGGATTTGATGATGCACTTTATGCTTCATTGAGATTATTGGAGATCATGTCTTCTACCGGAAGTTCTATTACCGAACTTTTGAAAGATGTTCCTAAGACTATTATGACACCTGAGATAAGATTAGATAGCGATGATAATAAGAAGTTTGAAATAGTTAGATTAGTTACAGAGTATTTCAAAAATGCAGGCTATAAGGTAAATGATGTTGATGGGGTCAGAGTTATATTTGATGATGGATTCGGACTTCTAAGAGCATCGAACACACAACCTGCATTAGTTCAGAGATATGAGGCTCAATCTCAAGAAAGACTAGATGAGATTATGGAGCTTATTCAAACTAAATTAAAAGAAATAGAAGATAATTTGTAATTTTCTTCGTATATTGCAAGTTCGTTAAACAAAAATGCGTTGCCTGGGAGGCACTATAGCAGAATGAGTAAAAATGTGATCAATACCATCATCCTAATTATATTAGTATTAGGAAGTTCTCTGTATAGCGATGATATTTTCAAAAAAGACATCGCACACTTAGAGTCATTAAGCGTACATGCAAACCAGCTTGTTAGAGAGAATAATTTAGACGGTTCATTATATTTTTATAATTCTATTATAGCCTACATTGATTCAGTAGAAGCCGCACACACAAAAACATCCCCCAAATTTAATACAATAAAATCTGACATATTCGAGCATTATGATAATCTAAAAGACCTTGTAGATAAGATTGATTATAATTCAAATGAAGAAAAAGTTTTTCACTTGGATAAAAGTGATCTTGGTCTAAACAATAAAGAAAAGATCGAATATGCACCTTTTCCTCACAAAGAACTTAAGCTCGTTAAGTATTTCTTAGATATTTATAACGGAAAAAGAAGAAATTCAGCACAGATCTACCTAAACAGAGCTGCAAGATATGTTGATGATGTAAAAAAGGTGTTTGAAGCTTTCGGATTACCTGAAGAATTAGCTTATGTTCCGATGGCAGAATCAGGATATGTTCCTTTTTCTCATTCTTACGCTAAAGCTGCAGGCCTGTGGCAATTTATTCCTTCTACCGGTAAGCACTTCGGTCTAAGCATTAACTGGTGGGAAGATGAGAGAAAAGATGTGATAAAATCAACTATTGCAGCTGCAAAATTCTATAAAGTACTATACAAAAGATTTGAAGACTGGAATCTCGTTTTAGCAGCCTACAATTGCGGTGAAGGCGGCGTGAACAGAAGAATAAGAAAACATAAATCAAAGAACTTCTGGAGATTGTCGACACTTCCAAAACAGACCAGAGAATATGTGCCTAAACTACGAGCCTTAATAAAGATCGGTATGGAACCTGAAAAATACGGATTTGCATATAAATCAGAAAAAGCATTTTATGATACTGTTCATTTGGATAGCTGCATTAGCCTAAAGGTTATTGCAGATCTGGCAAATCTTACTTACGAAGAAATAAAAAAACATAATCCTCAGTTGAGGCAATGGTGCTTACCACCATATTCAAAGAATTATCCGGTAGTAATGCCTGCTATGTCAAAGGTAGGGTTCAGAGAGAAATTTAATAAAGTTTCAGAAGATAAATTATATACAATTGAAGAATATACAATTAAGAAAGATGATTCTATAAAGAAGATAGCAAATTCATATAAGATAAAAGAAGAAGGTATAAAGAACTTAAATAATGTTTCTACCGATAAGGACTTAGTTGTGGGGGAGAAGATAAAAATTGTCGTACCTCCATTGAAGGAGAAGTGGTTCACAGATTTCAATCAAAGATATTTATCATATTACGATGATGAAAAGTATTACTTAGACGGAAGAAAACAAATCAGATACAGAGTGAAAAGTGGTGACAGTGTTTGGGGAATATCTAGAAAATTCAAAGTAAATCATAAAAAGCTGAAGGCTTGGAATAAGATAGGAAAAAGAAACTTGATAAAGCCTGGACAGAACTTGGTCATTTACTTATAATTATAAAATTGAAAATAAATTAGAAAATAATATAAACAGAGGAGAAAAAGAAGTGGAAAAAAATAACAAAGTAACAAAGTTTGACATCATCAAGAAAGTTCATGAGATCACAGGCCTTTCTTACAAGGAAACAGGCAGTGTTATTAATAACATGCTTGAAGTTCTTAAGGACAGCTTGAAAGATGGTAGTGTAGTTGAGCTTAGAGGGTTCGGAACTTTTAAAGTAGTTCAAAGAGCTGCAAGAATTGCTTACAAACCTAAAGGTAGAGAAAGACTAGAAATTCCTGAGAAGAATGTACCTGTATTCAGACCGGTAAAAAGTTTAAAAGATTCTGTAAATAAAAATTCAAAAAAATAATATAATGGGAGGCAATCATGCCAAGTGGAAAGAAGAGAAAGAGACATAAGATCAACACTCACAAAAGAAAGAAAAGATTGAGAAAGAACCGTCACAAGAAGAAAAAATCTTAGTATAAAAAAAAACGGGCTTTATGCCCGTTTTTTTTTATTTCTTAAAACTATGCTTCAATAAGCTCAAGCTTTTCTAAACGGGAAGTGATACCAGCCTCACTCCTCCCGAAGACCTTCATTAAAGCTTCTGTTGAATTACCTTTTTTGAAGAGTTTCTCCAGTTTAGTTTCATCTTCTTCAGACCAAGCTAATCCTGCATTAGGATAATCCTTATTTACTTTCTTACTCTCTTTTTTAGCAATTTCTTTAAGATCAACTTTTGACATTGCTTCAGTTAAAGCTTTCGTCAGTTTTTCGAAATCTTGTTCAAAGATCATGATTCCGTGATGTTCGTATTCTCCATCGCTGATCTGCTTGCTTTCAGTGATCTTTAGATACTTACTGTTGTTCTTTGCTTCACACATGTTCAAGAAGAACATTCTCTGTCCTGCTTTGAAGTTAGTGGTGAAGATCTGATTTTGGCTCTGGTTTTGTGTGTTTTGGTTTTCCATGGTGTTTTCTCCATTTTTTATTTTAGGTTAATTGTTTTGTGCCTAACAACTCGTACAATATCAAATATACAACGAGCAAAGTGTCATATAGTGACCTTTTGCTCTTTTTTTTGAAATATTTTTATTTTTTTATTTAAATGTTTATGATTTTACAACAAATATAACCTTGAACACATTCTCTACAATTTCAACAGATAGATCACAATTATTTAGATCAGCAACCTTTTTTGCTATGGCTAATCCCATACCCGATCCTTTTACATCATCTATATTATTTCCACGGTAGAAAGGTTGAAATATCTTTTCAATGTCAATTTCAGAATTCTTCTCAATAGAGTTTTCGAAGGTTATCTTAAGATCATTATCATATTTAATAGCTGAGACGGTAAAATTACTGTCTTTTTTAGCATATTTTGATGCATTACTGATTATATTTTCAAAGATAGATCGGATAGAAGATAATATTTTAACTGAATAAGTTTCTACATCAATATTATTTATGGACTTGATATTTAGCAGATCAAAATAATTTGTTTGTTTGCTCAATTCATTTTTTAACATATCAATTATATCTATATCCTCACGAGTCTGAGAACTATCATTATCTATTCTGTAATATCTAAGAATACCATCAATGAGAACATCCATATCCTCAATTTCTTTGTCAATAGATTCAAAATAAGTTTGTCCTTCACTACATTTTTCAGCTGTAATGTCTTTTAGTATCTGAAGAGCAACCCTGATCCTTGTCAAAGGTGAACGCAATTCATGTGAAATATTAGCAGAAGTTTCTTTCTGTTCAACTATTGACTGTTTGATCCTGCAAGCCATAGAATTAAAAGCATCTGCTAGCTGCTTGAATTCATCATGTGCATTTATTTTTACCCTAGCAGAGAAATCTCCTTTGGAAATAGATCTTATTACTTTATCAAATTCATCCAAAGGTCTTGTAAATCTTCTTGAAAAGAAGAATAACATAATTAGATTGAAAATGAATAATCCTATTAGTGATGTAAGAAACAATGTTTCAGAGGAGGAAGTATCATATTCATGAAAAAGATAGAGATATCCTTTTTCATTTTCACCTGTGAGGAATGGAATTTGAATAGGGAACGGGTTTCGGAGTCTATCTATTTCATCTTTTGGATCAGCAAGTAATTTACAATAGTAATCAGATGTTTTGTCACCTTGAGAGTACATCAGTATTTTATTGTTCACATCTGTGATAACTACATTTAAGTTGTATCCCTCAACATCACTTAAGATATTCTGATAATGTTTATTATTTTTTATTTCATCAATAGAATAAGGTTTAAATCGTTTTTCTATGAACTCTGTGAAAGCGAATAGACTGATCTTATGGTAATATGCATGATCTCTCTTTGCCTGTTCCATATTTGTAACTCTTATTAAGAAAAAAATAGCTACATGAGTGAATAACAGTAGGAAAAAGAATGATACAATTATTTTGACAGTTAATTTCTTTAGTTTCATTGGTTGACCTTCTTTTTAAACATATAACCAGATCCCCAGCTGGTTTTGATC
>WTAK01000184.1 GCA_013139625.1 Candidatus Delongbacteria bacterium
TGGATTGATGCATACCATTACTAAATCTACTGTCGTATTTTAAACGTCCTGTTGATTGATCTACAATTATTACTCTACCATCTTGGACAACATAATCAACATCTCTCTCAAACATTGCATATGCTCTTAATAGCTGGTGTATCGTGTGGATCTTATCACTTTTTTCAGCATAATCATTATGAAGTACTTCAGTCATTTCCTCTTTTTCTGCAGATGATATTTCCATTTTTTCTATATTCTGTAGTTCAGTTGACATATCCGGTATAATAAACATATTTACATCACCATCTGAACCAGCTAAGAATTCATGCCCTTTAACAAAAAGGTCAACCGTGTGAGACCTTTCCTCTAAAGTGTAAAATAGATCTTCTGTAACCTGTTGGAAATTCTTATCTCGGAGAAAATCATTTTCTAATTTTAAAATTTTTGTCTTTACACCAGGTTGAGATAATAACTTAAGTAATTTTCTATTCTTCGGAGACCCTTTCGAAGCTTGTAAAATTAAAAAGGTAGCCTGAGAGCTTTCTTCCTCTTTTTTCATTAACTCTTCAGCATCTGCAAGATATTTATTAACCAGCTTTGTTTGCTCTCTTACAAGATCAAAAACTTTAGGTTTTAATTGATCGAATCTTTGATCGTTCTGCTTTGGAACAGCTCCGGATATTACCAAAGGAGTTCTTGCCTCATCGATCAAGATAGAATCGACTTCATCGATCAAACAATAATTAAAACCTCTTTGAACCATATCCTCAACATCAATTACCATATTATCTTTTAAATAATCGAAGCCAAACTCATGATTCACACCATATAAAATGTCTTTCTGATACTCTAATTTTCTCAATTCAGGATTTTTTGACTCTGATGTAATAACACCAACTGTTAAGCCCAAATATTCAAGCACATGCCCCATCCAATCACTGTCTCTCTTAGCCAAATAATCATTCACAGTAACAATATGTACGCCTTTGCCTGACAAAGCATTTAAATACGCTGGGAATAAAGCAACTAATGTTTTACCTTCACCGGTAGCCATTTCTGTAATAGCACCTCTCGCAAGGATTATGCCTCCCATTATTTGAACATCATAAGGGATCATATTCCATTCCTGCATTATCCCATCTATCATCCAGGAAGTCCCAACCATTCTTATACAAGTCTCTTTTACAACCCCGAATGCTTCAAACATGAGATCTTCTTCTGTTTCACCTTTAAGCAATCGTGACCTGAATTCATTGGTCTTATCTTTTAGTTGTTCTTCTGTTAGATCTTTAAAAGTAGCACTATATTCATTCACTTTTTCAATGAGTGGTCTATAGATCTTTTCTTCTCTATCTTGCTTTGAACCAAATATTTTATTTAATATGTAACTTAGCATAATTGACCATCTTTTTATTTATCTTCCAACCATTAATCTCTCACCAAGGAATTCATTTAGACCAGCCTTGACAATACTCTTATAAACACTTTTTATGTCATATTCTTTTCTTACTAATTCGTACTCACCATCTTCTGTTCCAAATACTACGAAACTTGATTTAGAATTTCCATCTCTTGGTTGCCCCACAGAACCTACATTGATAATTAATCTATCATCTATTGATCTGAACATCTCAGGTCTGTGAGAATGACCTATAAAACAAGCTTGCTCTGTAAAATAATTAAAATGTTTCTCTGCACTATGTTGAGTAAGAATATAATTCCAATCTTCAGGTATCAAAGGTGTTGAATGAACAAATAAAAGATCATTTTCAGATATTTTCAAAGGTAATTTTAGAAGATATTCATAGTTTTCATCTGATATCATTCTCCTAGTCCATTCTGTAGATTCCCTTGCGTATGAATTAAATAACATCATGTCAGTTTGATTTATAACGGCGCTATCATGATTACCTACAACCACTTTATCTGTAATTGATTTTATTAGATCGATACATTCGTTAGGCTTAGGACCGTATCCTACAATATCTCCTAGACAATATATCTCATCTACTTTGATACGCTCAATTTCTTTTAAAACTTCTGTCAAAGCTTCAAGATTTGAATGGATATCAGATATAATAGCAATTTTCATGAAATACCTTAATTTGTTTTGTTTTGTTCTCTTAGTTCATCTTTTAATTTATTCAAAATACCATTGATAAAAACATTACTTTTTTCTGAGCTGAATTTTTTTCCTAGCTCAATGGCTTCGTTGATTATTACTTTTTCCGGTATTTCAGGAAAATAAAGAAATTCAACAACACCCATCCTAATTATTAGTTTATCTATAACTGAAATCCTTGAAAAATCCCAATTCTCTAATTTTTGTTCAATTACTTTGTCAATTTCAATTAGATTTTTTTCATACTTTTCAAAATATAATCTAAAAAAATCAAGGTTGCTCTTCTCGCTGACATCTTTTTTAGGTTGAACAATATTTTTGCTTTTA
The DNA here is from genome assembly GCA_013139625.1 of Candidatus Delongbacteria bacterium. Classification (GTDB taxonomy): domain Bacteria; phylum UBA4055; class UBA4055; order UBA4055; family UBA4055; genus WTAK01. The sequence continues at coordinate 2,432 of WTAK01000184.1, forward strand.
TTAACCTTCAATGACTCTGCTAATTTATATGAATAAGAGAAAAAACCATCTTTAATATTCTCTTTGTCCATTTCCCCGAAATCCATCGTAAGTTCTTTATTTGTTCCCGGGATACTAAAACTTATTTCATCATCCGATTCTAATTTAGTGATTTTTACAGAATTGAATATATCTGAAATATGTTCTCTTATAAGTTCATAATCATCTTCTTCAATTAAATTACTGATGGAACCAAAATAATCACTAATATGGGATTCTATCTGATCAAATTCAAATCCTTCTATTTCCTTGCTGTAAAAGAACATTAGTAAATATTCTCTAGTCTTTCTTCTATTTTTAAGGTGAAACACTGTCATATTAAAAACTAACCCTATTAGTTTATTGCATTTATTATTATCTGGTGTTTAGCAAGTTGGTCACAATCTTCGTTTAATTGATTTCCATCATGACCTTTGACCCAGTGCCATTCGATATTATGTATTTCAGATAAATTAAGAATTTCTTCCAAAAGTTCCTTATTTTTCACAGGTTCCTTTTTTGAAGTTCTCCATCCATTTTTTTGCCAATTATATACCCATTTAGTTATCGAATCCACAATGTATTTTGAATCAGTATAAAGCTTTACATTACATTTTTTATTTAATGCCTTCAATGATTCTATTACAGCTTTGAGTTCCATAACATTATTTGTAGTATTCTCTTCGAACCCAGAAATCTCTTTGCGATGATTTTCATAAAGAATAATTCCACCCCATCCTCCTGGTCCTGGATTTCCACTACAAGCACCATCAGTATATATTGTTATATCTTTCATTGCAATAATTTCTCAATTTTTTGAGTAGGAAAATTATGCCATTAATAATGAATAAGCAAAAATCATTTTGTTTTTTTAATCTTTATGTAATAAAGGATAAATTTAAATAGAAATTTTACAAATAAATTAGCCTTCGATGGAACCCTTATTTTTATTTTCTATATCGATCATTTTTGTAAAATTTGCATAATCCACATATTCAGGGTCTTCAATATTTTTCAATTTTTCCAAAATGTAATTTATCTTATCAGCATTAGCCCATATTTTTCTTAATTTGATCTTTGTTTTCTTGTCGATATTATCATCATTAACCAAGATCTCAATATATGCAGAAATAATAGAAAGCGGTTGTTTTATCTCATGATTCGCAGTAACTACCATTGCATCAAACATCTTAATTTCTTTTATTCTGCCCTGAGCATTGTTGTAAGAAAGGATTAGTATTATCAGCATCAGTGTTATTAGTATATTTATCATAGAATTCAATGCAAATGTATCATTGATATCACTTATTTCTTTACTTTCGTTTAATTTTAATAAATATCCTGCTTTCTCACTATTTGAATACTCTAATTTATAAGAACTCCAATCCCTTTCATCAGCAGATTCAACATTATTATTTGAACTATTTAAAATTATTTGATAATTACCTCCAAAAAGATCTGATAAGCTTTCCATTATGATTTGAAGAGAAATTGAAAACTCTATAGAACCAATATGTTCATCGTTAAAAAATATTGGAAAAACATATCTGTAAGCACTTACAAATCTACCCGATTCTAAT
>WTAK01000180.1 GCA_013139625.1 Candidatus Delongbacteria bacterium
CAGGTAGGATCATCCCTCTAAACAATATTTTTAATATCGGAGATTCTATAATATTTGAGCAAATAAAAATATTAGAAACTGAAATAGAAATACAGCATATAAAAAATAAGTTATCCAAAGATATTGAGATCAGATATACTAAAGTTAAAGGCAATAATCAACCCGAATTTATGGGTGAGCAAGTGAATAAACATAAAAATAGTTCAGGATTTTTTTCTTTAACAAGAAAATTTATCTCAGATTTATTTGATCAAAGAGATAGATATTTAGCCAAAAATGGTTTTATTTTAAAAGGGATGCCCTCATATTACAAAAAAAGAAATAAAAGTATTGAAAAGAGTCATTATAATATATTCGAATATTCCATGGAAAAACTTCGTGCTATTTCTTATAACCGCAAAATAAAAAAATACTATAATAGCCTAACGTCTATTCCTGATTTAAAAACACCCTATGTTTTTTTTACTTTGCATTATCAACCAGAGATGACTAGTAATCCTTCTGGAGACATTTTTGTTGACCAATCATTATGTGTTGAAATTTTATTAAAATATTTACCAGAAGATTATAAAATATATGTTAAGGAACATCCTCATCAGTTTTTTTCAAATCGAGAAGGACACACAAGTAGAATAAAAGAATTTTATGATGATTTAAAACGGAACCCAAGGATATCTTTTGTCCCTTTGGAATACGATCCTTTTTTGCTGATAAAAAACTCTATCTGTGTTGCTACTATAACGGGCACATCCGGTTGGGAGGCTATGGTACATGGAAAGCCAGTAGTTTGTTTTGGATTATCATGGTATGAAAAATATAAGGGTGTATTAAAGATTACAGATGAAAAATCGGGATCACAGATCCAAAATTTTATTGAGAACTTTAAGTTCAATGAAAAAGATCTTCTTACGTATCTTTATGCTTTTAGTGAAATCTCAATTTTAGCATATTTTTATAGAGGATTAAAAGAAAAAATGAACCAATCAGAGGAAGAGTGTATTGAGAATCTTGTAAATAGCATAATCAGGACAGCGGAAAATGAGTAAATTTAAAATAGACTTAAGGGGATTGCTTCATCTTCGAGATCTATCAAGTGGTTATTTTGTTATTACTATTATAAAAAACGCACTTCCTTTGTTGATTTTACCCATTCTTACTAGATACTTGAGTCCGGAAGAATACGGAAATATAGCATTGTTTACTTTTTGTTTTTTAATATCCAACTCAATAGCAGGCATTTCCATTCCTACGGTAATATCAAAATATTTTTATAAATCGGAAAAGAAAAATTTGGCGGAAATAATTGGAAATTCGATATTTATTTCAGGCGCAATTTCTCTTTTTTTGATACTGATAGTACTTATTTTTCATTCATCAGTAGAAAGATTTGTGGGTATCCCGAAGCTGTGGCTACTACTAATTCCTTTAACTTCGTTTGCATTTATTCTATTTTCTATTGGTTTGAATGTTATGCGAAACTCAAAAAAAGTTTTTGACTTTGGAGTTTATCAAGTAGGTAATATTGCGATAAACATAGTTTTATCAATACTTTTTGTTGTTGTTTTTAATTTCAATTGGCAAGGTAGAATATTAGCAATAATTTTATCATTTATTATTTCATCAATTGCCATTTTTATTTATCTAAGAAAAAATGGTTACTTAGTATTTAATTTTTCAAGAACTATAACACAAAAAGTATTAAAAATAATGGTTCCTCTTGTACCAAATTCATTGCAAGCCGTTGTAATTTCGCAAATTGGAATATTTTTTATTCAATATTATTATACAAAAGAATTACTCGGAATTTATTCGATAGGTTTTCAATTGGCTTTTGCAGTAAAAATACTTGGTGACACCTTGAACTTATCTTGGTCTCCATATTTATTTGAACAAATTTCAATTGATAAAATTTTGAACAAGCTGTATATAACTAGGATGATATACTTACTTATTACTATTGTTTTTGCAGGATTAGTTTTTGTGAATCTATTTTCAGAATATATTTTAAGGTTGTTAACGACTCCAAAATATTATAGTGCTGCTGAATTTATCCCATGGTTTTCAATAGGGTTCTTATTTCAATCTTTATATATTTTTTTATTTCCTATTTTGATAAGATATGAAAAACAAAATTATATTAGTCTCGTAACATTCTGCGGAATGTTTGTAATGATAATTCTTAACATCTTACTTTCTAAAACCTTCGGCTATATCGGAATTTCTTACTCTTTCGCGATAACTTACTTACTTGTTTTTATTGCAATGTTTCTAAAAGTACAAAAAACGATGCCATTACCTTGGTTGAGAGCATTAAAAATTTGGCAATAATTAAATTGAAAGAAAAGACATGAATAAACTAATATTATATTCTAGACTTTTGAAGTATTTTATAAGTTTGTACTATTGGGATTTAGCTTCAGAAGACAAAGTAAGAAGGATGCAATTAAGAAAATTTAGACAAATTTTTGATTACGCAAGAAAAAGATCTAAATTTTACAGAGAATTTTATGGAGATCATGGTGTTTTGGACTTAGAGATTAAAACTCATGATGATATAAAAAAAGTTCCTATTATTACTAAGACAGATTTAAGAAAAGCGGGACTGCCTAAAGTTGCTACAGTGAAAAATATAAACAACTTTACTATTCATAGTACTAGTGGTTCAACAGGTATTCCTTTACAAATTGTTTACAATCCGTTTGAAGATTATACAGCTCACCTAAGAGTATTATTTTATTTGCTGAAGGCCGGTTATAAGGCGACCAGTACGATTTATATGGTTGCAAGGTATGATGAAAATTCTAAGTTTGAAATTGAACAAAGGCTTGGATTAATACAAAAATTTCAGAGCTTATTAAAGCTTTTTCAAAGAAGAATTATTTCGATATATACAGACCCAAAAGAGATTGTGGATATTTTACTAAATGAACAACCCCAAATATTTTGGGGTACCCCATCAATTATGCAGTTAATTACGAATGAGCTGATAAAAAGAGATAAAAAATTAAAAATTCCACTTATTTTATATACTTCAGAAACTGTTTTTGAAAATCAAGAAAAATTATTCAAACAATACCTCGGAAAGAAAATTGTTAATATATACGGCTGTATGGAATCTCCAAGTGCATCATTTGATATTAATTTATCTGGAAAGATGAATGTTTTTACAAATTCAACATATTTTGAATATATAGAATCGGGAGATTCTAATGAAAAATACTTAAAAACACCGATAATAACAAATTTACTGAATTTCACTACTCCTATAGTCAGATACAATGTTGGTGACCTTGTAGATACGAGAGATTGTAACTATAAAAGTATGGGAAGAATATATGGTAGAGTTGATGATATTATTGATCTAAAAAATGGCAAGAGTTTGACTCATCATCATGCTCACTCAATGTTTATGAGTTTTATTGAATGTGAACAATGGAAACTGATACAGAATAATGGTGCTTTGATTTTACAATTGAATCTTTTTAATAACATGGATGAATTGGAAGCAATCAAGAAAGCAAAAAGTATTTGGAATAAGAGATATCCTGATGTAAGATTAAGGGTTGAAATTGTAAAAAAATTTAAATTAAATGAAAAATCAGGAAAATTTAAAAATATTGAAATTATAAAAGGATAAAGATGGAAATACTTAATATAAATCTCTCAATTATTATTCCAGTTTTTAACGATCAAGAAGTTCTTTATGAGTTATATAATCGCTTGATGAAAATAATCCCTTCAATATATGAAGTGTATGAAATAGTATTTATTGATGATGGCAGTATTGATAATTCTTTCAGTATATTGAAAGAAATTCATCAAAAAAACATAAAGGTTAAAGTATTAAAACAATCTCGTAATTTTGGACAAGCAAATTCAATATTAGCGGGGTTACAATATTCTAAAGGTGAAATTGTTATAATAATGGATTCTGATTTACAGGATCGGCCGGAAGATATTCCCGTTTTGATAAAAGAATTGGAAGAAAATAATGTAGCCATGTCAATAGCAAAGTGGGAATCA
>WTAK01000288.1 GCA_013139625.1 Candidatus Delongbacteria bacterium
CTTTCAATGGAAGAAGCTGATGGTGAAACTAAATTCTACATCAAAAAATCATAACAGGAGTACCTATGTTTAATAAAGGTATATTGAGAGGATTATACGATAGCATTTTCGCAAAAAGCTGGCCAATGTGGTTCGGTGGAGTATTGCTTGCAATTCTCAATCTTCTGCTTTTTGTAATTAAGTACCCTTGGGGCGGTAGTGGCGGATATTTAAATATCGGTCAGAACCTTTTCGGTTCTCTGGGATTTGAAAGCCTTCAAGCTTCAACTGCAATAAATATGCACACTGTTGCCATACTGAATATCATGATCGTTCTTGGCGCATTTGTATCTTCATTGTTCTCAAAAGAATTCAGTATCAAGATTGCTCCTTTCGGTGAACTTGTTAAAGGTTTTATCGGTGGTGCTTTAATGGGTATCGGTGCTATAGTTGGCGTTGGTTGTACAACAGGTGGATTTTTCACAGGTGTACCTGCTTTATCAGGTGGTGCTTTATTTCTTACTGCAGGATTTTTGATCGGTACTTTCCTTGCAATGAAATATATCCTCTGGGAAATGGAAGCATTTCCAAATGTAAGTATGGGTAAATCATACACTCTAATACCAGGTACTAAAAAAGGTATGGGGTGGCAGAGATGGCTTGCATGGGTATTACTTGCGGGTATTTTCTATGTGATCAGCAGTTACAACACTGATGGAAGCTCAGGAATGAAGATCCTTGGATGGCACATTATTATAGGTCTTACTCTTGGATTGATACTACAGAGATCAAGATTTTGTATCGTTAGAGCTTTTAGAGAACCATTTATGACAGGTGAATCTGAAGCTCCGGTATCTATCATGCTCAGTTTACTTATACTTATCTTCGGTTTTACTGTACTTAAGTATTTCGGTGTTGGTAATATTGCTGAAACTGCAGTAAGAGCTATCGAAATGAAAGCTGTTTATCCTAGTTTCTGGTCTAAAGCACTTATCGGTGGCGTTATATTTGGACTTGGAATGACTATAGCCGGTGGATGTGCAATTGGTACTTTATGGAGAGCTGGTGAAGGTCATATCAAACTTTGGATGGCTATCCTTGGCTTTACTATTATGGCACCTATAACTAAGAAATTTATCGTTCCTGTATTTGAAAGTTTCTTACCTAAATCAGAAAAGATATTCTTGCCTGATTATTTAGGTTATACGGGTTCTGTATTGATGTTACTTGGTCTTATATTACTGGCGTATATATTCGTTAAATGGAATGAAAAGACCGGAAAATTTTCCGCTCTATAACTAAAAGGAGAAAAAGATGAAAAAACTTGTTTATTTATCTGTAGTGATTTCTGCACTCCTTTTTGTGATTGGATGTGGAAACGGTTTTGCTGAGAACGGAGTTTATCCTTCAAATAAGCAAATGGTAAGAGAAGCTAAGAAGGATATTACTGAGATAACTTATGATGATTTCAAAGCAAAATTAGAGAACAAAGAGCTTAGATTGGTTATTGATATCAGAGAACCCGGAGAATTTGAAGACGGGTTTATCAATCAAGAAGATGAAGAAACTGAAGAATTCCCTTACCCGGATGCTTTCACTGTTAATATTCCTAGAGGTCTTTTGGAATTTAAGATCGACAGTAAAAAGTACTGGGATGATGACCTTATGGTGGATATGCCATCTAAAAATGAGGAGATCGTAGTTTATTGTAAAGCAGGTGGTAGAGCTGCTATGGCTGCTAACACCTTAATGAAAATGGGTTATACAAATGTAAAAAGCCTTAAAGGCGGTTACAAGAAATGGCTCGATCCTACGGCACCGGAAGTTGAAGAAGAAGTTGTTGACGAAGGTGGTTGAGGTTAGTATCAAACTGGGTGAGTTTCACCCGAAAGGTGTGGCCTGTGATGGGTCATAATCTCTAATAATTAATTGGGTAGACCCGGAGCAATAGTGCTCTGGTGGATGTGGCTAAAATAAAAAGAGGTAAAAAAAATGAAAAAGAAATGGACAATGTTACTAGTAGTAATGTTCGCTCTAACGAGCTTGGTCTTAACAAGTTGCTCAGATGATGATGACAGTGTTGGTGCAACAATTAACTCAACTGAGGATCTTGTTACATACCTAAACAACGATGGTATGGGTTTAACTGACATGTTGGTAAACTGGATAAAAACTGCTGATGCAGTTAACGTAGTAATGACTGATGATGATGCTACAAATGATTATTACATCATGGACCTTAGAAATGAAACTTTGTACGGCAAAGGACATATTCCTGGAGCTCACAATGTAGCACTAGCAGATGTGATCACTGAAGCAGCAAAGGCTAATGGTCAAACTATTGCACTTGTTTGTTATACTGGACAGTCAGCTTGTCACGGTGTTGTAGGTCTGAGACTTGCTGGTTATTCTGATGCTTTCTCTATTAAGTGGGGAATGGCAGGATGGCACACTGATATTGATGGAAACACAGATGGTGATTTAGAAGATGTAGAAGATCTGAAATTTAATTACTGGACAGGTGGAACTGCTCAATTAAATCATGCTAACTGGGTTGCCCCAACAGGCAACGTAACTGTTCCAACAACAACTTATCCACTTCCTGATCTTGTTTTCGAAGGTGTTACTGATGATGCAAGAATCTTAGCAAGAGCTAACTATGTAGTTAACAACTTCCATAAAGTAACTGCAACAACAGTTCTTGACTCAGTTTCAATAGACGGATGTAACTATTTTGTAAATAATTACTGGGCACAATCAGATGTCGATTTATTCGGAAATATTGATACTGCAAACAGAATTATGCCTGCTGCTGCAAATGATCTGTTACAATACCTTGATCCTTCTATGTCGATCGTAACTTATTGCTGGACAGGACAAACTTCTTCAATCATCACTGCTTACTTAAGTGCAATTGGTTATGACGCATGGTCATTAGGCAACGGTTCTAATTCAATGATATTTGATGATTTGACAGCTGCTGTAGCTCATAACTGGGATGCATCAACTATACTTGACCTTCCATTAGAAGGAACATTAGGTGATTAATTATTATTCTGAGCAGGGGCGTTGCCCTTGCTCTAACTTATAAATTTAAGGAGATCAAATGAAGAAAATACTCGTATTATCTTTTTTGATTGTATTATCAATCTCACCACTATTTTCTCAGTGCATGGAACCATCTTCTGATGATGAAGGTGTTAGTGTTATGGGTTATATTCAAACTCAATTTGAATATAAGCAGTCTGCTGACGAAGATGTAGATGCATATATGGGTTTCACTTTCAACAGGGCGAGAATAGCTCTTTTAGGAAGCATACCTTATGATTTTAGCTATTACATGGTACTTGAGTTCAGTCCATTTGTAACTGAAGGTGGATTACCATATTTACTAGATGGATTTATTACTTACTCGAGACTTGCTCCTTATGCAAAGATCTCAATGGGACAATTCAAGTCTCCATTCAGTTTGGAATTAAACACACCTTGTCAGGGTCTTCATACTATAAAAAGATCTAAAGTCGTGAATACTTTAGCTTATCCTGATAGAGATCTTGGTATTTTGATTCAGGGAAATTACGACGTAAACGATTATGCAAAATTTAAGTATGCGATGTCTTTTACCAATGGTAACGGCATCGGAGAAAAAGATAACAATCAGAATAAAGCATTCGCAGGGAGATTGGTTTATAACGCTATGGATATGATAAGTATCGGTGGTAGTTACAAATTTGGAAAATATTACAACGTACAAACTATTCCTGTAGAAGATGAGAAAAGTAGAATAGCAGGAGAATTCGAGTTCAAAGGTTATGATATTCTTGTTCAAGCTGAATATATACAGTCTGAAGATAAAGGCTCATATACCACAGGCGGTGGTTGAGATGGTGCTCCTGTTGTGGAACATCAGGGAACTATTAAAAGAGATGGATATTATGTACAAGCAATGTATATGACACCGTGGGATTTTCAACCTATTTTCAAGTATGAATCATTCGATTCAAACACAGATGTTGATGAATATGATCTAACTGTAGATGGAATGTCTTTGGATTTCCAGACAATTACTTCAATGACATTCGGATTCAACTATTTCTTTAATGATTGGACAAGACTTCAGTTCAACTACATTATGAACGACGAGGAATGGAACGATATCGATGATAACGAGATGCTAGTACAATTACAGGTTAAGTTCTAAACTAGAAGGAATTACAAATGAAAAAATATATTGGAATTATAATAGTATTACTGATCGGTACTCAAGTTCTTTTCAGTGGTATTATCACAGCCAAAGATGCTGCAAAACTTTCTAAAGATGGTAAAGCAACAATACTATCCGCAAGACCTGTGAAAGATTACGGGAAAAAGCATATTAAAGATGCTGTTCATATTGATCATGCTAATCTTTACAATGCTGAAGGTATTAAATCTATGCTTAAAAGCCCTGAAGATATTGCTAAGATTCTCGGAGAAAAAGGTATTACTGCTGACACAAAAGTAATTATCTATGATACCGGATCTAACAAAGCTGCAGGTAGATTATACTGGATCTTAAAATATATGGGTACTAAGGATGTTGACATTCTTGATGGTCATATTAAAGGTTGGAAAAAAGCTAGAAAGTCTATTACAAAGAAAAAGACAAAGATCGAAGCTGCTACTTTTACACCTGCTGTAAATAAAGGCATTTATGCTGATATGGCTTATGTAAAAAGTATCTTGAAAAATGATAAAGTTGTTTTAGTTGACGTTAGAAGCAAAGATGAATTTGACGGTAAAGCTAAGGATGATAAAAACATCACTAGAAAAGGTCATATTGATGGAGCTGTTTTCTTTGAATACAAAAATGTATTCAATGAAGGTGGAGTTCTAAAATCAAAAGATGAAATAATAGCTGCTGCGAAAACTGCAGGTATTACTGCTGATAAAGAAGTTGTTCTTTATTGTGCATCAAGTGTTAGAGCAGGTATCGTATTCATGGCTTTAACAGATGTAGCAGGATTCACTAATGTAAAAGTATATGATGGTGCTTACTACGAGTGGAACGCTACAAAAGAAAACCCAATTAAGTAGCGAATTCTTATGTGTTAAGGGCAAAACGCCCTTTTCACATAATTTAATATGTATGTAATTGAATTGATATAGATGAGAAAAAGGAATAATAAATGAGCGAAGATAAAAAAGTAGGTTCCGTATTAGTAATCGGAGCAGGAATTGCCGGAATACAATCATCCTTAGATCTTGCCGGATCAGGATTTAAAGTATATTTAATGGAAGAAACACCTGCCATTGGTGGAACTATGGCACAGCTCGATAAGACATTCCCTACGAATGATTGTGCAATGTGTGTTATCTCTCCTAAACTTGTAGAAGCCGGAAGACACCTGAATATAGATCTTTTAACAAAT
>WTAK01000336.1 GCA_013139625.1 Candidatus Delongbacteria bacterium
TATTATGATATACTTCAAAAAGCTCAACATACCAACGGAGATATTACTGAATGGTTAATTTGGTATTTAGATTGTTTATATGGAGCTTTGAAAAACACAGAACAAACCATAAGCAAAGTTCTTTATAAAGCGGATTTTTGGGATAAAAATAAAAATACAGAATTGAATGCTCGACAACGATTAATGTTGAATAAACTACTTGATGTTTTTACAGGAAAATTAAAAACCTCAAAATGGGCTAAAATTACGAAATGTTCGCAAGATACGGCGTTGAGAGATATAAAAGACCTGATTAACAAAGGAATACTAAAACAAGAAAAATCAGGGGGAAGGAATACTAATTATGAATTGGTTAGAGTGTGAAAAAGACCGAAAGATATCTTGTTAGCATTCTTTATATTAAATTATCTTGACTTAGAATATGAAATCCACTAGGTTAGTTACCTATGAAGTTTAAAGTGAATAAAATGGGTATTAGCAATAAGGATTGGAAATCAATTTTAAAAAAATTGATAACACAAATTCCCAAAAACCAAATAAAAGACCTCCCACCATATTGTTTAGGAACTAAAGAAGTCGTAATTGTAGATAAAAATTCACTTAAACCTATTTTAGAAGGACTTAATTTAGAAAAAATACTTGGATTCGATACCGAAACAAGACCGGCTTTTATAAAAGGGGAGAGTTACCCAATCAGTTTAGTTCAGATTGCAACCAATAAGACTTGCTATCTTTTTCATAGTAAAAATATTGGTTCATTTGATTGTTTGAAAAAAGTATTAGAATCCAAAACAATTATTAAAATCGGAATGGGTTTATCTGATGACGTTAAGAAATTGAAATTGAAACACTCAATAAATCTTGCATGCACGGTAGATGTTGATAAATGGTTTAAAAAACTAGGTAAGAAACACCAACTAGGCGCTAAACAGTTTGTAGCAAATGTTTTACAGTTAAACTTACAGAAGAGTAGTAACGCATCCACGAGTAATTGGTCTAAATTACCAATGAGAAAAGGGCAAATTAAATATGCGGCAGAAGATGCAGCTGCTCCTTTGGATGCTTTCATGCACTTAATTGGCACATTTTCCTTGTATAGAGAATATCTACCTAATTGGCTTTTAAGTGAATTAATTAAACTTCGTCTTATTTTAATCGAACAGAAGGATTCTAAATAGATTTTAAAAAAAAGACCGAAAGATATTATCATTTCGGTCTTTTTTAGTGTTTCTTGAAATTTCAGTCGATACCTATCACATCTCCGTAATTCTCAGCGATAAAATCAATATCCTTATCACCTCTGCCAGATAAATTCACCAATATTGTTTCTTTTGGGTCAAGTTTTGAAGCTAGTTTGATCGCATATGCAATTGCATGTGAAGTTTCCAATGCAGGTATGATCCCTTCTGTTTTCGACATGATACTGAAAGCTTCAATCGCTTCTACATCGGAGATGGTTTCATATTGAACTCTTTTAATATCTTTCAGATATGAATGTTGAGGTCCAACACCTGGGTAATCAAGTCCACTGGCAATTGAATGAACTGGAGCAGGTTCTCCTTTTTCATCCTGTAAAAGATAGCATTTGAATCCATGTATAACACCAGGTTTTCCCAGAGTAAGAGTAGCGGCATGGTTGCCAACTTTAAAATCTTTTCCTGAAGGTTCAACTCCATGTATCTGAACTTTTTCATCATCTAAGAAAGCAGTAAAAAGTCCAATAGCATTCGATCCTCCGCCTACACAGGCTACAAGATGATCGGGTAATTTTCCTGTTTTATCAAGAAATTGCTCTTTTGCTTCTGCACCTACGATCTGCTGAAAATCTCTGACCATCATAGGGAAGGGATGAGGACCAACGACAGAACCAATTGCATAGAACTGAGTTTCGAAATCCTGCATATAAGCCATGAATGCAGAATCTACTGCTTCCTTTAATGTTTTCAGTCCGAATGTGACGGGTACTACTTTTGCTCCAAGTATCTTCATTCTGATAACGTTAGGATATTCTTTTTCAATGTCCACTTCACCCATATGTATCTCGCATTCCATATCAAGTAGAGCAGCTGCTGTAGCCAAAGCTACTCCGTGTTGTCCGGCTCCAGTCTCAGCAATGACTTTCTTTTTACCCATTTGTTTCGCAAGTAAGACTTCTCCAAGGCAATGATTGATCTTGTGTGCACCTGTATGGTTAAGATCTTCTCTTTTGAAGTATATCTGAGCACCACCAACTTTAGCAGTCAAGCTTTTTGCGTGGTAAACAGGTGATGGTCTTCCTGTGTAGTCTCTGTTTAACCTTGTAAGTTCAGCTTTGAATTCATCAGTATCTTTAATCTGATGATAAGATGCAGTGATCTTCTCCATTTCTGCCACAAGTTCTGGTGGAAGGTAAGCACCACCATATTCACCAAAATACCCTTTTGTATCCGGCATTTTTTTTGTTTCTGTTTTTTCCACTGTTGCTGTTTCCATGTTTCTTCTCCTTTTATTTTTTTGCATAAAAAAAAGTCGCTCTTAGACGACTTTTCACAATTAAAAAAGCCGCAGACAGTTTTTACCATCTACGGCTTTATATTTTTATAATACTATAGACAGTGGACTAGTTTGTCCACCACCATAAGCATAATGTAGATATGCTCGTGTTTAAGTTTAAAGTTGATATGTTTGTTTTCATTTCTTTCATCGGGCAAAATCTAAGTTAATTTTAATTTAATGTCAAGTTGTTTATGCATCTTCAAATTCAACTTTGTCTTCGTAAGGTCTTTTTCTATGTCCGAAAAGTGAAATGATCTTACCTGTAATATAACCTGTTATCAAGGCTGCTACAACTGTGAAAAGTATACCGATCACTTGACTTCCCACGTTGATACCTTTAACAATAAAGATAGCTGCAAGACCACCCATAAGTCCGGGAAGTCCATGAAGGTTTGTTACACCACAAGTATCAATCGCCTTAAGCGCTTTCTGTTGTCTGCTTTGGAGAAGAGCAAATCCTCCAGTTGAAAGAACACCTGCGATAACACCGATCAATAATGCAACCGGATGACTTGCGAAATCTACAGTAGCACCAATAGCAACACCACCGGCTAAAGCTGCATTTGCAATATCAGCAATATTGATCTTTCCTCTGATCCAAACTGAAAGTGCATAAGTTGCGATAGTTGATCCACTTAAAGCAAATATTACATTTACAACAGTGTAAGGAATATCAGCAGTAGGGACTAAAGCGGCACAGAAACTTGGCCAGAAGATCCATAGTACCATTGAACCAAGCATAGAGTAACGGTCACTTGTTGCATCAGCTTCAATAGGTATTTCAAGTTCTTTTTTCCGAGTCATTGATATAGCTACCCCAAGACCGAATAATGCACCAAAAGCATGAATTATTATTGAACCACCAGTATCAGCAAATTTTCCGGAGATCAAACCTAGACCATTATCCAGTATTGACCATTCATTGAACATATAAGAAGGTACGAACAGTAAAGCTAAAATAATGTATTGGTACATTTTTAATCTACCAAGAACAGCTCCGGCGGCTATCAAAAGACCAGCAGCAGCGAACTCAGCTAAAATAAGCATTTCTATTTGGCTTTTCTCATGCATGAACCAACCTGCATCTGCTACTAGAAAGTAAAAAGGTATTGCTACACTTACAAGTAAGAATGTTGCTGTTAATGCAGAACGCCCGTAATTTTTTACGAACACCATTAAGAAACCAAAACCAACAAGAAGCATTGCCATAATATGGATAGCTCTTGTGTATTGTTGAACTTCAACTACATCGTCAAGGTTATTAAAACCGAACGCGTTAGATGAGAATAACAGGGTTGCAAGGATGGTCAGTGGTAAAACAATATTTCTTTTCATAGTCACAC
>WTAK01000451.1 GCA_013139625.1 Candidatus Delongbacteria bacterium
AAAATTATCTTGATGGTGAAAAAGATGGTAAAACTACATATTGGTATGAAAATGGACAAATGAAAGGTAAGGGTGAATTTGTAAAAGGTATTGTTGATGGACAGGTAATCGGTTGGTGGGATAATGGGAATAAGCAGTATGAAGGTTCATACAACAATGGAAAAATGACTGGAACTTTCTTGAATTGGTATACAGATGGAAAGAAAAAATATGAAGAAAATTTTAAAGATGATGTTAAAGATGGGAAATTTATAAAGTGGAATAAAGAAGGGAATGTTACTGAAGAAATAATTTATAAGAATGATATTATTGTTGAGAAAATTGTTGGCTAATATCATGCCTTCTTTCATTATATATATTATAAGAGATCTTAATGGTCTCTTTTTTTATTTCAGAAAAATTATTTATACTATATATTTTATAAAAGAATTTAATACATGACAACCTTTTATATTTTTTGATGTCTATAGATTGTAAGAACAAAAAAATAAAAAGGAGATAATCATGTATTGCAACGGAACAAAACACATTAGCGAACTTATTAACAATAAGAAACTAACAAAAAAAGAAGCAAAACAATTAGCAGGTCTTCATGTAAAATATGAAATGAAGAAGTTTAAATTTAATCATCACACACACAACTTCTCATTCATGATAAAATAATAAAATGATAGATCTGTTGCTTTCCCGGGAGAAACGAAACAATGATTGTAAGTCCATTACATGAAAAAGAATTGATAAAAAAAGCACAAGAAGGTAATAGTAAAGCCTTCGAAAAATTAATAAAGAACTATGACAGAAGGATATTGGATATGTTATTAAATATTCTAAAAAATGAAGCGGATGCCGCAGATGCCTATCAAAATACTTTTATTAAAGTATATAAGAGTTTAGGTAGCTTCAAAGGCAATTCATCCTTCTACACATGGTTATATAGGATTGCTTTGAATACGGCTTATACGCATTATTCAAAAAGACAAAAGGTAGAGGGAGTGTTCGTTGATGATTTCAAGGATGATATTATTGGAGATGAAAATGCTTCTGAAGATATATTTGGAAAAATTGATAAGAGAGAAGTAGTTAGAAGAGAGATTGAAATGTTATCGATACAGCAAAAAAGTGTAGTATATATGAAAAGTTATGAAGGGAAGAAGTTTAGAGAGATCGCAGAGATCCTTTCATTAAATGAGGGAACAGTGAAGAAGTATTTCCATAGAGCTGTCCAAAAAATAAAAAAAAGCTTAGATAATAAAATTTCAAACAATTAATAGTGCTTTTTTAAAAGATACGAAAATTCAAACAGTTAGGTGATATTATGAAAGATATAAAAGAAAAAATATTTGATCTTATATATGATGAGATAGAAGATCAGAAAGAAAGAGAATCTATTTTAGAGATCATAGAAAAAGATGAAGAGCTTAAAAAATTCTATAAAGCTATGAAAGAAGAATCTGAAAGTATTGACTCCAGTGATTTTAATAACTCAAGTGATAGTTTTTTAGAATCAAACAGAGCAGAATTATTTAACGAAATAGAACAACCAAGCACTTCAGAGAACAAAACTAATATAGTAAAAGGCGTTTTTAATTCTAAGCAGAAAAATCAATTTGGAATAATATTGAAATATGCTGCAGTAGTATTATTGACATTCTATGCAACAATGTACCATTTCAATGATAAAATAATTCAGAGTTCTAATTCAAATTATGATAATCTTGCAAATAACTACTCAGATAATCCCAATATCCAGCAAGTAAACTATATTGAAGGATCTCCATTTGCAGAAACAGACAGGCAATTAGAAAATTATCGCGTTGATAATTTATCAATAGATGAAAATGGGGAAGACCTGCAAATAGATTTTGATATCAGCACAAGTAAGACTATCAAGGGAAAGAAGAATGATCCTGCAATAATCAAAACATTGAAATATTTGATAGCTCATGAAAGTAATCCGGGTGTAAAGCTTAGAACATTAAAAGCGATGGGTAGATCCGGGACGAATAAATACGAGGAATCCTTGATAAGCACTATGCTTAACGATCAGGATGAGCTTATAAGAAGAAGAGCTATGAAAATGATCGCCAAGAGCAATATTAGTAAAAAGGTAATTGACGCTTTATATAATGTAGTTTTGAACGACCCTGATCAAATCAATAGGATTGAAGCTTTGAACATACTGGAAGAAAAGGATGCTACTTTCGCAGATAAAGCTTTAACGAATATGCCTAATGAAGACAATGAGTATTTAAAGTATAAAACTACTTTGATAAATAAATAAAAAGGAAGGTAATAAAAATGAAAAATATAAAAATAAAATATGTACTAATAATTTTGATACTGGCTGCAGGATTTAAGTTAGTATTTGCAGCAGAGATAGAGAAGTATTCTGTTAATTCTATGAAAGATATCGATGTATATATATTAAAAGGAGTTAGTACAACTAAGCAATTAACTATTAAAGGAATTGAACTTAACTTAAATATTGTTGGGTCTGATAAAGCTAAATTTGAAATATTCACATCAAAACAAGGTTCTGATCTAGAAAAATTATTAGGGATCGATAAAGAATTAAAGCAAACAATACCATTGGATATTAAATACAATGCTGATATTATGATCGAAAAGAATAAGAATGAATTAACTTTAGATCTGACAAAGGTAAGAAATGGTTTATTATTAGTTCCTAAGAATATTTCTTTAGTAGTTGATATTGTAAAAGGCAAAGCAGATATACAAGGGACTAACGGAGAGATAGTTATCAACGGGCAACAGCTTGAAATAAATATTACAAATGTTTCTGCAGTAATAAATTATATGAATAAATCAGGCGATATTTCTATAAGTAACTACGAAGGAGTTGCAAATATGAAATCTCTTCACGGAGATATTACTGTTGTTAACTCTTCAGGAAAATTAAAATTCCAGAGTGCTGCCAGCGATGTTAGCATCAATAAATTCATAGGTGATATAGAAATTGATATTGCGGTAGGAGATATTCAAATATTGAATTCAGAAGATATGAGCTTGAATATTAATAATCAAAGTGGTGATGTATTGCTGAAGAACATAAAAGGGAAGACTATTGAAATAAATTCCGCTTCATCTGATATAGCTATTTTCGATTTGATCGCAAAAAATATAGAAATAAATAATCTATCTGGAGATATTTTACTTAATGAAATAAAGTCTGACCTTGATCTTAGCATAAACAGTGGAGATATTATGCTTAAGAATTTTGAACCACTTTTTAAGAAAGATTCAAAGATAGGCGTTAATTTTGGTGATGTAAATATCGAATTGAGAGATCCTGGTTTATACAATTATTTTCAATCTGTGAATGAAAACGAACTGAAATTTGATGGAGAATTGAAATTAGACAAAGACCTTAAGATCTGCACAAAGGAT
Organism: Candidatus Delongbacteria bacterium; assembly: GCA_013139625.1. Classification (GTDB taxonomy): domain Bacteria; phylum UBA4055; class UBA4055; order UBA4055; family UBA4055; genus WTAK01. Next base: position 3,409 of record WTAK01000451.1, read on the forward strand.
AAAAAATGTATTGTAATCAGCTTGAATTATGGACAAATCAGTGTAGAGACTAAAAAATAATTACCTAAGGAGAATATAAAATGAAGTTAAATATAATAATAATACTTGTTATGGTTCTGATGAATGTTCTTAGCTCAGAAACTATAAGGAAGTTCTCAGACTTTAGATTAGAAGAAAATGATTCACTAAAAGCAGATGTAAAAGTTTTTAAAGGAGATGCAATAATTTATGGACATTTGGATGGAAATTTAGATGTTTATTCTGGGAATATAAAGATTTATAATGCTGGAAAAGTTACCGGTGCTGCTAAAGCTTACGCCGGGAAAGTATATAACGATAATGATGTTGATGAAGGTTCAAGCTACTATGTTGTAAATGAATTAAAGAATTTAGTGCTCGGAGATGATAATTTTTTTGGAAAAAAAGATAAAGAAAGTAAAATAGAAATAAGTATCGGTGACGAAAAAAACTTTTACTTCCATAACTCAGCGATCAAAAAGGATTTTTTCTCTTATTCAAGTGTTGAAGGTGCTTATTTAGGACTATCAAGCAATATAAACCTTATAAATAGTGAATATGCTGATTTTGATTTTTATGGATCGATCGGTTACGGATTCAAGTCTGAAGATTGGCAGTATTATGCAGATGAGCAACTCTCATTCTTTAATAAGCTCTTAAGTATTGGAGCAAGTCAATATTCTATGGTATCCAGTGAGGATCAATGGAAGATCGCTCCAGATACGAATACTGCTTCAGCTCTGTTCATACATGAGGATTTTTACAACTATTACCTAACTGAAGGTTTTGGATTTTATACGGGTGCAATATATGAGTTAAAAACAGAGAAAACAGAAACAAAATTTGG
>WTAK01000095.1 GCA_013139625.1 Candidatus Delongbacteria bacterium
TAAGTATGATTAAAAAAGGAGCGACATACTACTGACTCTCATATCTATAAATACCTTTTACTTCTGAATTTAAATATTTCCCAACTGAAATTGCAGATTTCATTCCTTCATAAATATTTTGAGGGACATCGAAATATTTATATCTGGTTCCGTTATTAAATCCTACAGTTAGGATTGAACCATCATAACTGAATCCCGCTACATTTGAAGACTGTGGTGTTGAAATCCATTCGCTCATCGTTTCCTCCTTTAATTTTATTTTTTTTGAATTAAATATTATTTAAAAATTCCATAATATCTTCTTTTTCTTTTTTTAATACTGAGTTAGTTATATCTATAGCTGGTTGAAAAATATTCATATTTACTTCAAAATGATTAAACTCATTAAGTAGGGTTTTTCTTGACAATAAAAACATTCGCCTCTCAATATTTTCTTGAGTGCTATTATCAAAAGATTTATTAATTATTTTATTTAACATATCATTTCTTTGAGAGTTAATCTGAAATTTATGTACTAATTTTTTTTCCACATTTAATCGTAGAAATAAGTAAGTAAAAGTATGGGTAAGTGTTTTATTTAGTAGTGGATATTTTTCTTTATTTAATATTTCCAAGTCATCAACATTCATATTCGAGATTTCTAAAGCTGAAGTTATATTCTGTTGCTTGATAATTTCAGTTTCAAATAATTCATTGTAAATTTCAGTAATATTATCATCTTCTGATTCATAACCATGCATTAATTTTGTCAATCTATCTTTTAGTTCAGTTTTATTGGTTATCTGAGCATAGCCTCTCATAAATGGAATAACCGAAATTATAAAATTCTTTTCGTTTATAATTTCATCACTAACACTAGATCTAAAGAAATTTATCAATTTATGAAGATAAAGAACTAATTCTTGTTCATCTTTTGATGCTCTGATAAATCCATTTATTTCACCTTCTGTATTATTTAGGAAGTATAAATTAAAACAACCTAATCGCTGATGTTCCATTAATCTTATTAATTCCGTACTGTGCGTTAAAATTAATTGATATTTATTTTCTAAGAATTTTATTATCGAATATGCAATCTTATTTTTATATATTGAATCAAAGCTAGAAATTGGATCATCAAGAATAATTACTGGACATTCTGTATTTTTTGCCTTTAGCAGTTCGAAAGCTAAAGATATAAAATTTTGCTCTCCATTGCTTAACGATAAATCTTTTCTATCTTCATTCAATAGTTTTTTATTACCAAGTAATAAATCTAAATTATTATCATCATCTCTTTTCAACTCAATCTTTTTGCCTATACAATCATTCAAAAACTTTTCGATGAATATTATATCACCTTCTGTAAGTTTTGGTTTTTCTTTTAGAAGAGCATTGTACTCTTTAAAATTAGCTATTATTTCTTTATCATTTAAGCATTCCGAAAAATAATTATTTAATTTTCTGTTATACACAACAAAGTATAAATCAAATTCTTTCTTTAATTCTACAATCTTTAAAAAATCGCCATCCTTTATAGTATTCAACATCGTACGCTTTATATTGAAAGGATCAAAACTTTTAATTGCTCCAATAATTTTTTCAAGGATAAGTTTTGTTTTGTCGTCTAGAGAGTTTATATGCTCAGTCTTGCTTACTCTCTTTTGATCAAGTAGTTCTTGTCGCTTTATTTCATTATCACAAACAATACAATCATTTATATAATCATATTTCTCTAAAATAATAATTGCATCGTCATTTTCTTCGATTTTACTTATAGCTTGATTTGCTTGAATATCACTTTCTACTAACTTTGAAATTTGACTTATTATTGAAGACTTGTCATTACTATAATCACTTATTAAAAATTTATATTTATTTTCATCAATTTTATCAATTTCATTTTTAGATAGGGAATTTATTAAATCTATAAATTCTGAATATTCAATACCCTTTCCTTGTGAATTTCTATTAGATAAATCTGAAATTATACTCGCTAATTCTTTTTGTATAATTTTATCATAAAACAAACCACTTTTCTTTGAAATTCCAAATTGGTTTTTTAAAACAGGAATTAATTCTACTTTAAAAAGTTCTGTAAATTCCTTTTCCAATTTACCTTTAAGGTCATATTCTTGTTTTATTTTATGTCCCATTATAAAATCTTCTGTCTTACCTTTAATGACATTTCTGCCATTTTGATCTTCAATAATATGGAAGATTTTATCTTCATCGTTATTTGTTATAATTTTATCATTATATTCAATAGAAAACTCTGTGTGTTTTTCATTTCCTAATATTTTAGACAAACTCGTTTTACCTCCACCATTTGGGGCATAAATCACTGCAATCTTACTATCCGAAAATTCAATGATATTGTTGTCATTTAATTCCTCATAATCAGATGTAAATATCTGTTCTTTCTTTAACCTACTTATTTTTATATTCAATTTTACTCCTATTATTTAAAATTTCTTCTCATTATATTCTCTACCACCTTATACACTGTACTTCCAACATTCTTCAACCTTTCCTCAAACGATCCTTTATCTTTTTCCTTAGCTCTTTTAATCGCATCCAGTATCATTTTATCAGTTATTTCCCCTAAACCAATACTCTTATCGTACTTAGGTATATATTTCTTTAACTTCTTCGTACAATCCTTAGAATTCTTAACTCCTTTACCGTCCTCAAAATGAAGAAGAAGCCAATATTCAAATTTAGGATTACTAATAGCAAATCCATGATTGTCTTTTTCATCTGACCATTGATGAAGCTGAACTAACTGCTCATCTGTCCACTCATCCCTATCTACAATAAGCCAAGCTTCGTCAGTCTTTAAAAGACCTTCATCTTTTATATATTTCTTCATGCGTTTTAAAACTTGAAGTGGAGAACTACTTTTTTTACTTTTAAGACATTTCACTCTAATTATTGGACCGAGTTTATCAAAGATCGAGAAATACTCAGGTTCTGTTTTTTGCCCATCTACTGAAAGAATAAATAATTTTTCATAGCGTCTAACATCAATATTTTTACGTATAAACTCCCTTCGAGGCATTAACATTTCCCTTTTTTATTTATAATAGAATTCTTTAGAGTGATCTTAGGAGTTCCACCTAATCGACCCTGCAAATAACTTTTACGAATATCTTTATCATATCTAACTTCTTTATATTCAATGAAAGAACGCAAACTTGACATACCAAGATCATCTCTTTCAGCAACCCACATTTCATCTCTACGCAATAGATCCTGATCCATCAACAACAAATCATGTGTTGTAAATAGCAATTGAGAACGACTTTCTTTATTGCAATTACACAAATATACTTCGATCAATTGTTTTGTTAATAAAGTATGAAGACTTCTATTGACTTCATCAATGATAAAAACCTTTTTTGATTTGGTCATTGCAAGATCTAAGAATGCCGGTAGAAGATCAATAACTCGAAGAGAACCGTCTGATTCTTGCTTCAATTCAAATTTCTCTTCCCCACCGCCAGATTTGGAATGATAAACAACTAATTTTTTAGCTTTTAACTCATTTTTTTTTCTTGTAATAATATACCTTTCATTGGTCATTACAGAATGTAAGCTTACTGCAGTATTTTCTGTCACATCCTCTTTAAGTTTAGTTCTAAGATCATCTGGCAAAGATATATTCTCAAATGGGAATTTTACGTACCCAAGCTTTTTAATACCTGTATCTAATTGTGAAAGCATCTCATTCATTGTATCAAAATAAGAACTTTCATCATCAAGAAACTGTCCGTAATGACTAAAACGAGTATCAGGTGCAATTAGAACTAAAGTATCTTTAAACCAATTGTAAATTTTACGAAAAGCATCAACATTCTGTGAGACAGAATTAGTCAGGAATAATTGATTATTTCTTGTACCTTTAAAAGCAAATTTCAATAAGCCATCTTTTAAAAGTGGCATATGGATATTAGCTTGATCTTTCTTGCGTGAATAAAGTTCTTTTTCACTTGTGCTTGTAATTTGAACAAGTTTTTCTTCCAGTACTTCTTTTTGAGTAATTGAAAAACTAAACTCGTATATAGTTTCATCAATCAACATTTCCAGTTTAAATTTTGAAGGCTTTTTGATACTTTGCTTATCTAATCTGAATGGTTCAGTCAAGATCATACTTTCAGGCTTTGTCCCATCAACGACAAAATCCTTAATGAAACTC
>WTAK01000437.1 GCA_013139625.1 Candidatus Delongbacteria bacterium
GATTTCATCTAATTTTATTCCCCAATATGAGATCTTTTCATTTATCGTTATCCAATCATTTGGGTTATTTGATGAATCTATCATTCCTCTTAAAATATTATAATCTTTGATATATCTTTTCGATAGATTTTCAGAAACTAAATTTTCCTGCTCTCGATTTTTTCTTATAGTTAAATAAAGTTGTAAAGGAGTGACCGGTTTTGTTAAATAATCACTTATCATATTTTCTACAGCTTGAAGAAAAATACCTTCTTCTTCTGATTTTGTTAACATCACAGCTTTAATATCACTATCAATATCCTTGATCTTTTCTAAAGTTTCCAACCCATCCATACCTATCATCATTTCATCAAGTATAACAAGATCAAAATTAACTTCATTAACTAACTTAACAGCATCATATCCATTTGTCGCAGTTGTCATTTCAAAACCTTTTCTTTCTAAGTAAAGAACATGAGGTTTTAGAAGTTCTATTTCATCATCTACCCAGAGGATCTTATTCATTCATTCATCCTAAAGTCAATTTTGTGATTTCTGTTTATGTTTACTCTGTTATAAAATATCGTTAATTTACTCTTTGGAGCATAAGTTCTAATTCTGATTCGTTTCGGAATTACGGTACCATCAAGTTTATAAAAATAATCATATTCTTTCTTTATTTGTAAGCTATCATCCTTATAATCATATATCTCTTCAATCAGTAAATTTTTATTTAACTTAATTATTTTATACTCATTGGGACTGATTATCTTTTTCAGTTCAATACTGAATTTATCCCTCTTAACGATCGAAACATCTGAGGTTAGCTTTTCGTAGCCGTATAATGATTCTCTGAACTTATCAGCGGTAAGATTGATACCAGTAACTCTGTTAAAACTATTCTCATTTGCTTTATCATTTATGTAAACTTTCTGAATATAATTTGCTGCTTTAATTGAATCTTCTGATAGAAAAAATACTGCTTCGGTCTCACCAACCGCTCCGTTTATTTCTACGTATAAAGTATCTTTTCCCGAGAAATAAAGAAACCCGCTTGATTGTAACCTATCTCTAGTCGTTGTATAGGAAAACTCAAAAGATGCTTTCAATGAACTTATATTTTCGTAATTTTTGCTGATCCTTTTTTTAATTACTTTCAGATCAACTATATTTGTGTCATATTCCTTTACACCAAAAGATAACATACAGCTGCTGAGAAATACCGATAAGAGAAGAACTAAATATTTGATCTTATTTCTTTTCATATTTTTTATTTTAACAGAGTCATTGCAGAATTAACACACTCATGAAGAACTATTGAAAGCTCATTTATTTTCATTTTATCGATATCTTCTAATTTATTTAATTTTGTTTTAATTTTTGCATAGTGTTCATACAATTCTTTTGAATTTGCATCTAATAGTACACCGGATTGAGTAAATGTTTTCTCAATATATTCTTCTGCCTTTTTATAATCACCTTTAACATAATATATCCATGCAAGTGTATCTAAGAATGAAATATTATCAGGTTCCTTTTTAACTGCATTTATTGCCAGATCAATTGCCTTATCCAGATCTCTATTATGCTCTGCAAGAAGGTATGCATAATTATTTCTGAGTTGAATATTCTCAGGAAATTCATTAATTACCAGCTCATATATCTCAACCGCTTTATCTATGTATTCGTTTTTTATTAATGCCATTATATAGGTTAGATATGTTTGATACTTCTGAATATTTTTTGGATCTTTTAGTAGGATAGTATTAAATATGATATTTGCATTTTCAAACTCTTTCTGATCCAAATATTCCTGTAAAGATATCCGTTCAAAGAAAGCACCTGGGAAAAAATCCTGAGCATAGCTAATGATTTTTCTTACTTTTTTTGTATTACCCTTAGCCTTTTCCAAGGAATAATTAAAAATATAATATTCAGGATCTAAATAACGAACTTTTTTTAGTATCTCATAAATTTTCTCTGCATTTTCTAAGCTTTTAGAATCAATTAACTCATCGTAAACAAAAACTAAATGTTTATAATCACTGTCTTTATAATCTTTAATCAGATCATTCACGTAATCAGTTACTTTATCATCATTTTTTTCTACCTTAGAATAAAACTTAAATAAAACTGCTGAAAAATATTCTTCATGCACTTGTGAGATATCTCTATTGATAGCATCTTTAATAAAAAGCTCAAAGTCAGATGCATCATTATACTTTGTATAGTTCTTTAATAGCTTCTCTAAGAGGAATAAACCTTCCTTCAACTTACTTTTTGACATATCCTGCGAATATAAATCTATTAACTCATTAAGTAACTCTTTGCTTACATATTCCTTCCGCTCAGTGTTGCTTAAAAGGTATTGGTAATACTTGTATTTTAATAACTTATCAGGAAGTTTAGGTATATTTTCAAAAATACGTAAAGCTATTTTATCATTGCCTAAATAATATTCATCTATAGCTTTACTTATTAATAGAATTTCTGCGTTACTACTATTGTATGCGGTCTCATAATTTGTAATTGCTCGTTCAAAATCTGAATACTCTTCAAACATTAATGCATTTAAAAGATAGTGAGTAGCTTTCCTATCGTATAGTCTGTATCTTTTTGTAGTATTTGCTATCAATTGTGAAATCGATAAACTTATTAGAAAAAATATTATTATTTGCTTTTTGATCTTTCTGCCTATGTTATGTTAACTGAACACTGAAATTATAATGTAATCATCATCAGTTTGAATAAAAGTCGACTTATGATCATCCTTTAATCTAACTGTAACTTGTACTGACTCTTCAAATTCAAAGAATTGCAGGTTCTTGATTATTGAACTATTGAAAAAACTTTGTTTTATATCTGATCCGAATTCACCCTTGAAAAATGTTATATTGAAAAATCTATCCCCACTAAAAAATGTCGATATATTTTCTTTTGGATCTTCTCCATCATATTTAAATCTTATTAGTATACCGTTTTTCTTTTTGGATACTTCCACCTTATCAAGTGTATATGATTTAGCTAAAACAGCTTTTTCTCTCTGAATCTTTTTATCTAATCTTGGTTTATATTCAGTATCAACTAGGGGGATCTCAACTTTCTTCATGTCTGCATCATCAATTTTTTCGATACTATTACTTGTTGGAGTTAGAGCACAATTTGTAACAAAAAATGTAATGACAATACCAAGTCCGATTTTATTGATCAATTTCATTAATTTTCCTTAATTTACGATATTATTATTTACTACCTGTAATTTACTAATTTTTTAGCTAAAAGTTCTATTTATTTTCATCTATTTCTTTCAACATTTCAATAGCCTGATCTAACCCTGATTTAAAACCTATTTTTTTAAATATATCCTTCGCTATCTGAAAAGCTTCTCTAGCGACCTCAATATCTTTTAGATCTTCATAATAAGTATATGCTAAATTAAACATCGCTTTTCCTTCCGAGAAAATATCATTATTATCCTTTGAGTATTTTATCTGCTTTTTGTAAAACTCTATGCTTTTGTCAATATCTCCCAATTCAGCATGGCAATTTGCAATGTTACCATATGAATGCCCAATGCCTACTACATATTTGATTTTCTTTGAGAAGGCTAAATTGTCATTATAGATTTTTAGAGCTTTTTCAAACTGACCTTTCTTATAAATTGTATCCCCTTTAATATCCCATATCATTGCTAATCTTGTATCATCATTGATTTTCTTTACAATCTCCTCTCTCTGATTACAGATTTCCAAGACATCATCATATTTACCTTGACCTAATCTTATATTACTTAAGCTTTCGAGCAACAAATCAGTAATCTTAATATTTCCAGTTCTTCTAGTAAGTTTCAGCCCATCATTAATATATTTTTCTGCTTTCTTAAATTCACTTTTTACTAAACTTACTTTTGCCAAACCATCAATAGCTCTCATTATCAATTCAAAATTATGTATCTTCTTTGCTTCGATAAATACTTTTTCAAAATAACTAGACGCATTGTCCATATCACCCAATTGTCCATAAG
>WTAK01000022.1 GCA_013139625.1 Candidatus Delongbacteria bacterium
AATAAAGAAGTTATTTTCATTTTATTTTTCATAAGAAATTAATTTAGCCTTTAATAGTTTTGCAGGATTATTTGGTGATTTAATTTGAATATCAGTAATAGAAAAACCTTCAATACTAATGCTTTCAATTCTATCACGATCTACTTTTGGAAAAGAGTTGTATTTTTCTTCTAGAATGATAGTATTAACTGAAAACTCTTTTTCTTTATTTAAAGTTACGTGATCCTCAAACACTTTTACTGGATTTGCAATATGCCACATTCCACGAACTCTCAAATCAGTTATACCTAATGGATCAACTTTTTTCACTTTTGCAAGTTCATTAGTTTCAATAAATTCAACATCGTTAATTTCTTGAATTCCATTTGTAATTTTATCAGCAATTCTTGTATATGTATTTCTGTTTGCTGCATAACAGCTTCCATAAACAAACCACAAAGCTTTTAATTTATTAGTTCCTTTAGGTGCTACACCTACAGAGTAAATAATATCTTTGCTCTCCCAAGTTGCTTCTTCACAGTTCCTGCATTCATTCGTAATTCTTGAATCATCATGGTGTAGTTTATTCTTTGGGTAAGAACTATTCAAAGCAATCGCAGAGGACAAACTTTCAATCTTCTTAACTTCGATTGCATCCCCTTCCTTAACGATTATATCAGGAGGATTATTCTGATTACCAAGATATGAGAAATTCTGGCTATACAAAGAATCTTTTTCCTGATTAGTTTTGTTTAATGACCCACAGAAAACATCTTTAACGTAAACTTCTAGTGCATCTCCCATACTATTGGCCCTATTTGAACCTCTGTAATGAGATACTAAATCAGTTATTGGGTTTTCCACAATGTTTGAGATTGCGATGAGTAAATTTGTCATGATACCTGTCCATCCTTCATAAATTTTCAATTTAGAATATAATCTTATTTCATACAACTGACAATGATTTAGTTAATGTAGAAATAGATTTCTTCCTGTTATTTTACGTTCCGAAACAAATATACAACGAGCAAAGTGTCATATAGTGACCCTTTGCTCAAAAAATTAAAAAAAATTTAAGATTTTTTAAAAGTATATTAAATATAAACTTCCCAGACCCTGTAGGATACTACCTAATCAATTCTCTCCGTCCAAATCGGCAGTTCAACAGGACGGAGATTCGCACGGTACTGTCATAAAGCGGTGATCACCAAGAGATGAAATTTGAACTGCCTTGAATTTTGGTTACTTTGTTTCAAGACAAAGTAACGTAAAAACATAAAAAAAAGGGGACGGTTTCAAACCGTCCCCTACATTATGATCTTGAAAAAAATCTACTTAACTTCAACTTTTTTTTCTTCCTCATGATCATCACAATCAGCCTTAGCCTTCACACCTTTTTTCTTATACTCAATATTCTTCTTTACAACTTCATCAAAACCTTTGAGCTTCAAATAAGGCTTATAGTCATCACTCTTAGGATCTATCTCAAAAGTAACATTTTTATCCAAGCCTTCATTCCACACTTTAATATTCTCTTCATACTTCTTGGCTTTGTCGTTAAAAAATGCAAGATTTGTATAAATATGCTCGTAATGACCGGTATAATTTGGGTTATCTTTCGCTTTATTCAGTAATTCTAAAGCATCATCATACTTCTCTTGCTTTGCAAAAGCATTTATCTGCATAACAATGCTCTTGTAACAAGCATGATCTTTAGGTTTCTCATACCCTGATTTTTTCCCTTCACCGTTGCCACCAACAGCAAGTGCGGTCAACGTAAAACTGATAACAATTAAGAATACCAGTAATTTCTTCATAGTCTTTACTCCATTTATTATGATTTATTTTTTATTTAACAGCTTTTCCCTGCATTTCAAGATCCTTAGCATAGATATCATCAAAACCTTCTAATTTTAAATAAGGTTCAAAATGCTTTTTAGTCTTATCCATCTTAAAAACCAATCCTTTGCTGTGGGCATCTCTCCAAATATCAAGATTCTTCTCGTATTGCTTAGTCTTATCGTAAAGATATATGATTGAGTCATACAGCCTTTTAGCATCCCATTGATAACCTGGAACATCCTTTGCTTCAACAAGGACTTGTATTGCTTCTTCATACTTACCTTCCATAGAAAAAGCAGCTACCTTACCGGCAACAGGATCAATACATAATTCCCCTTCTTTGTGATCATGCGACTCTTTATGAGTATCTGTAACTTTTTCTGTCTTTACTTCTATGTTTTTTTCACTTTCTTGCTTATCCTCTTGAGCTTTGGTGCAATTAACAACAAATAGTACTAGAGCAACGATTAACATAATTTTGATAAATTTCAACATTCGTAAGCCTTATTATTTATTTTTTGAATATTTAATTCATGAAGGTAATCAATCTTTTTCTAAAATCACATGATATAAAATAGTTTTTTTGTATTGGAAAAAATAATCTTGCTTAAACAAAATAAATGTTTATCTTTGGTCTATTCATAAACATAGGCAATGGAGGCTTGAGCATGGATCATGATAAAATTTTAATTTTAGACTTTGGAAGTCAATATAATCAACTGATCGCAAGAAGAGTAAGAGAAAATAACGCATATTGTGAACTTAGACCATATTATACAACGATAGAAGAAATAAAAGAATTCAACCCGAAAGGAATAATCTTCTCAGGTGGTCCAAATTCAGTATATGCTTTAAATTCCCCGGATGTTCCTGATGAAATATTCGAACTAGGAGTTCCTATCTTGGGTATCTGCTATGGTATGCAGCTTATTACTAAGAAACTTGGTGGAAAAGTAGAGAGAAGTGACGAACAGGAATTCGGTTTCGCTGAAGTTAATATCGATATAGATGATAGCATCTTCAAAAATGTTGTGGCAGATCTAAAGGATCCTTGGAAAGTATGGATGAGTCATGGTGACAAAGTTGTTAGTCTTGCAGAAGGCTTTGAAGTTCTTGCCCACAGTGACAATACTCCGTTTGCTGTAATTAAAAACACTAAAAGAAATATTTACGGAGTTCAATTTCACCCTGAAGTAGAACATACTGAGAATGGCGCGATATTCCTTGATGACTTTGTGAAAAATGTCTGTGAGTGTAGCGGTGATTGGACATCTGCTTCGTTCATTGATGAAAGTATTGCCAAGATCAAAGCTGAAGTTGGAGATAAAAAAATAGTCCTTGGTTTCTCTGGTGGTGTTGATTCATCCGTAGCAGCTTTATTACTACAAAAAGCCGTAGGAAATAATCTTATCAATATCTTTGTAGATAATGGGCTTCTTAGACTGGATGAAAGAAATAAAGTCGTTGAGAAATTCAAAGAAAAGATAGGTCTAAACTTAATAGTCGTTGATGCTGCTGATAGATTCTTATCTGAGCTAAAAGGTGTTGAAGATCCTGAGAAAAAGAGAAAAGTAATTGGAAAAGTATTCATTGATGTATTCCATGATGAGATTGACAAGATCTTGGAAAGAGAAGGACATTCGGTGGAATTCCTTGCGCAGGGAACTATTTATCCTGACGTAATCGAATCAGTAAGTGCTAAAGGTGGACCATCTGATACTATAAAATCTCATCATAATGTTGGTGGATTACCTGAAGATATGAAACTTAAGGTCGTTGAACCTCTGAGAGATCTTTTTAAAGATGAAGTTAGAAGACTTGGAAAAGCTTTGGGATTACATGAGCATATGATCGATAGACATCCTTTCCCCGGACCCGGTCTTGGTGTTAGGATACTTGGAGAAGTTACTGAAGAAAAATGTGATGTTCTTAGAAAAGCAGATGATATATTTATAAATGAAATAGAGAAAGCAGGAATTTATAATGAGATCGGTCAAGCATTTGCGGTGTTCTTACCGGTAAAAACTGTTGGTGTTATGGGTGATGTTAGGACTTATGACAATGTTATCG
>WTAK01000109.1 GCA_013139625.1 Candidatus Delongbacteria bacterium
GTAGAGTTGTAAACGGTGATGATATTCTTGATCCTCCGGAAACTGAAAAAAATATCGATAAATAACAATATTTATAAGGATCCATTTTGAAATTTGAATTAGAATATACAAGTAAAGATTCTAAAGCTAGAGCAGGAACGCTTACAACCGATCACGGCGAAATTCAAACCCCTGTTTTTATGCCTGTTGGCACACTTGGGAATGTCAAAGCTATGACAATTAGAGATTTGGAAGAAGCAGACGCAAATATCATACTTGGAAACACGTATCACCTAAATTTACGACCGGGTATGGAACTAATGGAAAAAGCAGGTGGATTACATCAATTCATGAATTACCATAAAAATATTCTTACCGACAGTGGTGGATTTCAAGTATTCAGTCTAGCTGCACTTGCCAAGATAACTGATGAAGGTGTAAAGCTAAGATCTCACTTAGATGGTTCGAAATGGTTCTTCACTCCCGAATTTGTAATAGATGTGCAAAGACAGATCGGATCAGATATTATGATGGTGTTGGATGAATGCGCACCATATCCTTGTACAGAAGAATATGCTAAGAAAGCTGTAGAAAGAACAACTAAGTGGGCTAAAAGGTCTATGGAATATTTCAAGAAGACAAAGCCGCTTTATGGTCATGATCAAACTATGTTTGCTATCGTTCAAGGCTCAACTTTTAAGCATTTGAGAGAACAGAGTTGTAAGGAATTGGTAGATCTTGATTTCGAAGGTTATGCAATTGGAGGTGTTTCTGTTGGAGAACCACCTGAACATATACCTGAGATAAGTGATCTTTGTACTAATTTTTTACCTGAAAATAAACCTAGATACTTGATGGGAGTTGGAACACCTAAAGATATTCTCCATTGTATTTCTGCAGGTATTGATATGTTTGATTGTGTAATGCCTACAAGAAATGCTCGAAACGGTACTGTCTTTACCAGTAAAGGTAAGATCATAATCAAGGGAGCAAAGGTAAAAGAGGACTTTGAACCAATAGATAAAGATTGTGGCTGCTATACTTGTAGAACACATTCGAGAGCTTATGTACGTCATCTTTTCAACGCTGGTGAAAAACTAGGTGGTCAATTAGCTACGATACATAATATTTATTTTTATTTATGGTTGACAAAAGAAGCAAGAAAAGCAATATTTAATGATACATTTCAAGAGTTCAAAGAAGAGATACTACAATATTATTAGCAATATAGGTTAATTTATTATGGAAGCATTTACAAAAAAAACGATAATACGACATGCCTTGGTTTTTCTAGCTGTGTTGATAGTTCTAACTTTAATGATAGTATTTACTGAAGATAAATATCAACTTTGGACTTTCTTTGCTTTGTATTCTCTGCTGATAATAATTCTACATTATATGTATGTATCTGTTCAGAAAGAAAAATTGAATCAAATGTTGATCAAAGAAAAAGATATGATCAAGCAGAGAGCTGAGGCTGAATCTAAATCTGAGTATCTTAGATCGTTAAGAAAAAAGAAGATCCTAGAAGAACAGGTAAAAGCTATTCATTCATTATTAGTTATGCAAAATCATCAAATCAACTCACCGTTAAACGGGATCATGGGTTATTCTGATATTTTAAAGAGTAAGATCAAAAAAACTGATCTGGAATCAAAGGCAAGTATAAATACGATTTTAGATAAGATTGAGAAAAGTGGTGAAAAGATCCACGGTATCATCAACAATTTAGATGATATTGAGAATCCTGTTTTTAAGGATATTTTTAATTCTACTGTGATAAAAGATTTGGCAAAAGAAGATATTAAACTTGATTCTTAACTCGCTCGTTTAATTATCAACAATACCGTAAATAAAATATAATCAAATACAAAATTCGTTCGTAAGGGCTGGTCTTGTGCCTGCCCACAATTGTATATATACATAAATATTGTGGGCGACCACAAGGGTCGCCCCTACCTACGGATTCTATTTGGGTTTATTTTCTTTTTTACGTAAATCTATACGCTTTTATCTTGACATCATATAGTAATTATAATAAATTGAAATTTGTATAATGTAATCTGACATCAAAAGAAGTTGAACATACATGAGAAAAAAACGACGTACGGCGCTTTGCCATTTTGATTAGGCGTGAACTAGACAGCAAAAGGAAGTACGTCTTTTTGCCACACGTTACAAGCAATAGTAGTATTTGGTTCTCGCTCAGTAAAGGTTTGTTTTATGACATTGGCACATTTATTATATGAAAGAATAGAATTGATGATAGAAGATTGTAGATACTAGATTTATAAAATAAGGTAGAGGTAAAAATATGAAAAAAGAATATCTTTGTTTAATTATATTATTGTTGACTGTTATTCTATTTTCACAAATAGCTATCCCCCCACCCGGAGGAAATGGTACAGAAGCTAATCCTTATTGGATTTCTTCAATTAATAATCTGTATTGGGTGGCTGCAGACACTACTAATAGGCATTTTAGTTATATCCAGATGAATAATATTGATGCTTCTGATACGCGCAACTGGTTTCCCCATGAAGATGGATATAATCAGGGGTGGTTGCCTATTGGAGATCAGCATGTGTCACGTCATTTTCTGGGAAATTATGACGGTCAAGGTTATAAAATAGAAAATTTATATATGTATAGACCTGAAGGTTATGGAACATGGGGATTATTCGGACTTACAAATGGTTCTGTGATAAAAAATGTAGGACTTGTGAATGTTGATATGAAAGGTCATTATAGTACTGGTGCGTTAATTGGTGTAGCAAAGGATACTACTTGTGTAACTAATTGTTATAGTACTGGCGTTGTATCAGGTTCTCCAGTTGGAGGTCTTATTGGTGAGAGCAATTATGGTTGTATTTTTGAAAGTTGTTTTTCAGAGTGTGATGTATCTGGCAGTGTTTCAGGTGGATTTTTAGGTGAAGGTCTTTGGGGAATCATGATTAATAATTGCTATTCTACTGGAGATGTTTATGGATATTACGATGCTGGTGGTTTTGTTAGTGATTTTAAATATGAAAGTGTCATGACAAATTGCTATTCAATTGGAGCCGTATTAGGTGATAATGAAATCGGTGGATTATCTTCATATAGTGATAACTCCCAAATTTATAATTGTTTTTGGAATTATGAAACATCTGGTATAGATATTAGTGCAGGTGGTACTGGTATATCAACAGAACAGATGCGTAATATAACATTTTTTTTAGATGCTGGTTGGGATTTTGCTTCTATCTGGGAATTAGATTACCGATACAACCAAGGTTATCCTTACTTAAACTGGCAAACTTTCCCTACTGTACCTGAGATCGAAATAAACACAAAATGCATTAGCGGTTCGTATGCGGATTTTGAAATACTTATTACAAACCTAGGTGAAACGAACATAATACAATACGGTTTATGTTGGGATATTGAACCGCAACCTGTAGTCGAAGATCAGAATACACAGATGGGTGGTGCAGATTCCACCTTCAGTTGCATATTGTCAATTACAGGTCTATCACCTTCAACAAATTATTTTATAAGACCATATGCAGAAAATTCATCAGGTTTGTCCTACGGAAATGAAATCTCCTTTAGAACATTGTCTGTTACTGCAGTTGAACCAACTGGTGAAGGTACAGAGATATCACCCTATTTAATTGCATCATTAGAAAATCTGCTTTGGATCAAAGAAAACAATGAACATTGGGACAAGAACTACTTACAAACTTCTGATATAAACGCACAAGTAATTGAATGGAATGACAGTACTGGATGGTTACCCATAGGTGGCAAATTCGAGAAGTTTAGCGGTACTTATGATGGGAATGATTATATTATTGATAATTTTTACATAAGAAGATGGGATGACATGCTTGGGGTTTTCGGAGCCACAAATAGTGCCTTATTGAAAAATATAAACATTACAAATGGTTACATTGAAGGAAGGACATCTATAGCCTCATTGGTCGGTTCAGATCAAAATAGTATTATAGAGAACTGTTTCTTCAGCGGAAATGTTATAGGATATTATTATTATTCAGGTGGTTTGATTGGTTTAGGCGAACAGACTATGATAACTAACTGTACATCTGAGGGTTCAGTAACAGGTGATTGGTATACTGGAGGTATTTCTGGTAAATGCGATTCTGCATCGGTATCAAATTGTGTTAGCGAATGCAATATTAATGGTGGATGGACAGGTGCAGGAGGAATTATTGGCGAAGCATTATATTCTGACATAGATAAATGCCATTTTACAGGCTCTACAACAGGTGACGACAGTGTAGGAGGTATCACTGGTAGAATGCATAAATCAACGATATCTGAATCTCATAATACCGGTAATATAATTGGTGGTGACAATACTGGTGGTGTCTCAGGAGACATATCATATTATTCATCAATTATAAACTGTTATAATGAAGGACAGATTGAAGGTAATTCTTATGTAGGTGGAATAACAGGTACAAGTTTCTACGCATCAAATGTAACCAATTCATTTTCTACAGGTGATATCATTATGGGTGGATGGGTCGGTGGACTTATCGGAATTAATAACGGTGGATGCACAACTTCAGGATGCTATTCAACAGGCAACGTAAACGGTTCAAGCAGAGCAGGTGGATTGATAGGACATAATTTTTCATCTACCGTTAAAGAATCCTATTCCTATTCCAATGTTACAGGAAATGATTATGTTGGTGGTTTAATAGGCAGTAACGAAAGTACTTCAACTGTCTCGGACTGTTTTAGTCATGGAAATGTTACAGGCAATAAATATGTCGGTGGATTCAGTGGTTACAATTTCAGTGAAGGTATTTCGAACAGTTATTCTAAAGGTACTGTTACGGGTACTGATTATATTGGTGGTTTCGTAGGTTACGGAGATCCATCATACACAACAAATTCATTTTGGGATATTAATTCATCTGGAATCAGTGAGAGTATGGGAGGTACTTCCAA
>WTAK01000132.1 GCA_013139625.1 Candidatus Delongbacteria bacterium
CTCTTGCCATCGTAGTAAGTAGCACCAAATTTCTCAGCGTACTCTTTAACTCTTCCTCTCTTAACGTTCTTAAGTTCCATTAAGAAATCCCATTTCTCGCCTTTGATTCCGTCTAAATCAATGATAGTACCACTTGAATCAGATATAGAGATACATTTTCCGCCAAGCTCATTAACTTTTTCGATAGCATACTGACATACATTTCCAGATCCAGAAACTGCAACAACTTTACCTTCGAAAGTTTGACCTTTCTCAGCCATCATGTTAGCTGCAAAGTAAACTTCACCGTAACCAGTTGCTTCAGGTCTTATAAGTGAACCACCCCAGTTTCTACCTTTACCTGTAAGAACACCAACGAACTCATTTCTAAGTCTCTTGTACTGTCCAAACATATAACCGATCTCTCTTCCACCAACACCGATATCGCCGGCAGGTATGTCTGTATTAGCACCAATGTGTCTGAAAAGCTCACTCATGAAGCTTTGGCAAAAATGCATAACTTCGTTATCTGATTTACCTTTAGGATCAAAATCACATCCACCTTTTCCACCACCCATAGGTAATGTAGTAAGACTGTTCTTAAAAACTTGCTCGAATCCTAAAAACTTAAGGATACTAAGGTTTACACTTGGGTGAAATCTTAATCCACCTTTGTAAGGACCTATAGCACTGTTAAATTCAACACGGAAAGCTCTGTTAACTTGAACTTTGCCATTATCATCAACCCAAGGTACTCTGAATTGAAGAATTCTTTCAGGTTCGATCATTCTTTCAACGATCTTAGCTTCTACGTACTCAGGGTGTCTTTCTAATACAGGAATGATTGTTTCAATTACTTCTTTTGCAGCTTGAATAAATTCAGGCTGATTTGGATCTTTTGAGTTTAAAAGGTCCATGTACTTGTTTAGTAATTCTGACATGTTTACTCCGTTTAGTTTTGGTTAAGATTTCTGTTTCGTTTATATAGTTTTGTATTTTATATTATACTACGGAGAGGAATATAATTTGGGTATAATTTCAAGTCAAGAAATTTATATAGAATTTTTTATACTATTAATTCAAATTGTGAATATTTTACAGTTTCATGTATAATAATCTTATTTGACAAAACTTGAATAATAAAATATAATTAATAACGAAACTATTACACAGGAGAGATTTATGGGATTATGCTTTTTTGTTAGTGATCTGCATGGTAGTAAAGTGAGATTTGAAAAATTATTTCAGAAGATCGTAGAAGAAAAACCGGAAATATTATTTTTGGGTGGAGATATATATCCTAATCCTTTTTCTCAAGATTGGCATGATAAAGATTTTCTTGAAGATTTTTTGATCAATGGGTTAAGAGATCTAAAGAAGAAATTAGGCGATGAATATCCGAAAATATTTCTAATACTCGGGAATGATGATGGACGATCTGATGAAAATAGAATTATAAAATATGAAAAAGAAGGGATCTGGGAGTATATCCACAATAAGAAGATAGAAATTGATGGATACACAGTTTATGGTTATTCTTTTATACCACCATCCCCATTCAGATTAAAAGACTGGGAAAAATACGATGTTTCCAGATATGTTGACTTAGGGTGCGTTAGTCCTGAAGAGGGTGTTAGAACAGTAAAGGTCAGTGATTACGAAATGAAATATTCAACGATAAAGAAGGATCTTGAAGAATTAATAACAGCTGAGGATCTCAGCAAGACTATTATTCTTTTCCATTCCCCGCCATACAAGACCAAATTAGATAGAGCAGCTCTTGATGGAAAGTCAATTGATTCGGCTCCACTGGATGTTCATGTTGGCAGTATCGCGATTCAAAAATTTATAGAGAAGAGATCTCCATATTTAACACTTCATGGGCATATCCACGAATCTACAAGGTTGATGGGAGATTTTAGAGATAAGATAAATAATTCTGTTATGCTAAATGCAGCACATGAAGATAGGGAAGAGCTATGTTTGATCAAGTTTCAACTTGAAGATCTATCGACGATTACGAGAGAGATAGTTTAGATCATTTTCTCTTCTTCACCAATAAAGGTCTTGCAGCATCTGATATATTTGAGATCTTGACCGCATAGCTGGTCTTGTTTTTTATATCTTCATCAGTAATGATATGAATATCCAACAGTTTATCCGTTTTATATCCGGTGTTTAAAAAGTTAGAATAAGCCAAACTTGAACTCCAACCATCCAACCATAATAAAAGTTCTTTTTTCTGAATTTCATTTCCTTGAAAATGAATTAGGATATCAATGTCGCTATCTAATCTTGAAGTAGCATTTTTTGCACTTCCGAATATATAAAATTCTTTAACAGCAAATTTATCAGCATCCAAAAGTGAAGCAATATGTTCTGCTGCTTTTAATCTCCATTTCCAATGGAAAGAATCGTTATTTATTGTATTGCTTAATTTTTTAGGCTTAGAGTATGGATCTTGAGATGTTGTTTCAGAAATGTCAGCAATAATTGCTATTGCCTTCTCGATCTCAGAGTTCATATAAATTTGAAGTTCTTTGCCATTATCTATTGAATTTATATCAATTACTTTAATAACTTTGCTCAAAGAAGAGCTTTCAGGTATCAAAGATGAGAAGATGTTTTCATTATCTGAGAAGAAATCATCTTTAAAAATAATACCTCTATTGTCAGGATAAAGAGGTAAGTATCTTATTCCTGCTTCTACAAGATCCAAGAAAAAATGAGTGCCAAATGAGAGATCAGGTACATAATTTTTCTTTTTTCTGGCGATCTCAATAAGCATTGCAGAGTTGTTAATGTCTGAATAAGTAACACTTACACCTAACTTAATATCTCCTCTGCTTCCCCATCTACCGGGGCCCATCAATATAAATTGTCTTTTAGGTAGCAGTTTATTGAGCATTCCTACAGCTTTGCCAACGCTTTTTAATTCTTCCAACGTAGATAATTTGCCGTATTCATCAGGATCGACATAAACGACATGTGATATTCCAGTTACAGAGCCATTAGAGATAAATTTATTTGCGGAAAAAATAATATCATCATTAGCTATACCACTGGGGAATGAAGCGGGTTTTGATTCAAAACCATAGTTTTGTGGACGACATTGAAGTAGATACAGATCATCTCCATTGTGTGCAAATTCAATATCTACCGGGTGGTTATATTTCTGTTTTAAAGTTGTAAGTATGGAGTTAAGTTTATTAACAAAAGTTGGATTAGATAATAAGCCGTCAAAAGTTATAACAAAATTATCTTTTTCATAATCCATTCCGAATTTACTTGGGATAGTAAGGTGTTTTTCGCTGATGATAGAAGCTAATTTGTTCAAAATAGGGAATGATGAACCACACTCTTTGATTAATTCATCTATATTTTTTGTTTCAAATTTTTTCGTTTTTAAATTGATCAGATCAATTTGTTTTGGAGAGTAAAGTATTTTTTCATCTAATGTAACATTTACCCTTAAATTAGGTTTTCCGGGAGAAAATAAGACAGGGTAATCATCACTTGTTCTATCAACTGCTCTAGTTCCTAATCCGGGTACTAATCTTGCTAAACCATCTTCTCTTTTTATACGGCCGGACCAACGATATTCATTATTGTTAAATGCTACACCTGCAAAAGCAGGGAAGTAATAATGACCGACTTTTTTTCCAACAACTTCTTGGATCATAATACCCATTTGTTCATTGTAATCAAGTAGCCCATGCTCTGCTCTGTATTGAATAGGATCAGGTCCGAAAGTGGATGCGTAAACTTCCGCAATTGCATCCATTAAAGCTACTAACCGCTCTTCCTTAGTACCTTGATTGGCGATAAAAAGACTTTTGTACTTACCCGCAAATGCTGTTCCAATTCTATCTTCAAGTAAACTTGAGCTTCTAACTACTAAAGGTTTATCTCCAAAATCGTCTAAAGCCTTTGATAATAATTTTACCATCTTAGGTGGAATGGGAGAGTTTTTAAACACATGGATAACATAAGGATATTCTTGTCTGACCAAACCGATATCTTTATATTTTTGCTCCATAATATCTTCAAGATTATTGTACTTCATAAAATCCATTATTCCATCAGAAGTAATATACCAGGTTTTTGGGGTTTTAATATTTTCTAAGGCAGGTATTTTTTTAGATTCATCCTTTAATATCTGATCTGCAACGATCAATCCGGAGCTTTTTCCTCCGAGTTTACCATGGCTATGATCAGGATAAATTAAATAATGGGTCAAATCATAAAAAGAACTTACTTTTAAATGCTGTTTTGCAATATCGATAAAATCTCCCTGGTCTGACATAAGTCGTCTGATCAAAGCCAC
The DNA here is from genome assembly GCA_013139625.1 of Candidatus Delongbacteria bacterium. Classification (GTDB taxonomy): domain Bacteria; phylum UBA4055; class UBA4055; order UBA4055; family UBA4055; genus WTAK01. The sequence continues at coordinate 4,307 of WTAK01000132.1, forward strand.
CCTAAAACTCTTTTCC
>WTAK01000405.1 GCA_013139625.1 Candidatus Delongbacteria bacterium
CCGGATCAGATAGAATATCAGTACAGGAAGAGCTAGACAGAATAAGCAGTATCGTTGAGAAAATTAAAGCAAAGTTTGATGTTTGTTTAAGTGTGGATACTTATAAACCTGAAGTAGTAGAAGAAGTTCTTAAATTGGGTGCAGATATTATAAATGATATCACAGGATTAACTTACTCAGAAGATATTGCAAAATTGGCATCCGAATATGATGCGGGTTTATGTTTAATGCACATGAGAGAAGATCCTAAGACAATGCAGCTGAACACGAAGTATGATAATATTATCTCTGAGATTAAAAATTTTCTAAATGTATCAATAAATAAAGCCACTAGATCAGGAATGCAAAAGGATTCAATTATTATTGATCCGGGCATAGGATTCGGTAAAGATCTTAACGGAAATTCAGCGATACTGAATAATTTAAGTAAATTCATTGATCTAGGATGCCCTATACTGATCGGAACATCAAGAAAAAGTTTTATTGGGCAGATAAACGGAAAAGAAGCGAATGATAGATTAAGCGGTACTATCGCTTCAAATGTGATAGCATTGATCAATGGTGCAAGGATCTTTAGGGTGCATGATGTGAAAGAAAATAAAGATGCTTTACTTGTAGCTAATGAAATTGTCAGATCAGGAGAAATGATTGAAGCTTAATATCCTATTAACTAACGATGATGGTATTTTCTTTGAAGGTTTGAAAGAATTATACTATGCATTAAAGGATGAATTTAATATATTTGTAGTAGCACCAAGTGAAGAACATAGCGGAACTTCGCATAAGATAACGATCCATCAACCATTGCTAACGAACAAAGTGATCGAAGATAATATGGAAGGTATTAGCATAAATGGGACTCCTGTTGATTGTGTTAAATTAGCTTTACAAAATCTTTACCCTGGGAAAATAGACTTGGTATTATCAGGAATAAATAAGGGTTCAAATAATGGTATCAGTGTTCATTACAGTGGTACAGTTGCTGCCGTTATCGAAGGAGCATTCTTTAACATTCCTGGAATTGCAGTATCATTATATTCATACCAAGATAAAAAATTCAAAGAAGCTGCTCAATTTATTAAGCAATTCATAAAAAAGAATTATGAATTCATGAAAGAGAATAATTCAATATTGAATATTAATATTCCTTTAGAACCTGATTTCAATAAGGAACCTAAATATTGCAGGCAGGGACTGGGTAACTTTTTTCAACTGTATGCGGAGCATAACCACTTAGGTAAGAATTATTATTTTGCCGGCGGACCGGAGAAAGAATTAGATCATGGAAGAGACGATGATGACAGATATATACTGGAAAATGAGATAACTATTACGCCTTTGAAGATAGATTTAACCGATTATGAAGACCTGAAGAAATGGAGAGATAGATAAATTGAAGATATCAATTATCATACCAGTTTATAACGGAGAAGAGACTTTATTCAGATGTCTGGATGCAATACGATCAATAGATTATCCTGAAGATGATTACGAAGTGATAATTGTAAATGATGCTTCAACGGATAGAACTTTTAGAATAGTTGCAGGATATGATATAAGAGTTCTTGGGTTAAGAAAGCGGGTCGGCTATGTAGAATCTTTAATTGTTGGTGCAAAGAATGCCACATTCGAAAATTTAATATTTATCAATCAAAGGACAGTTGTAAAAAAGGATCTATTAAAAAATATAAGCAATATCGGTTATATGCCAATAATTGCTGGAGAGGTAAATATTGATAAATATAGATCAAGTCAAGATGCATTAATATACATACTTCGATCGAAATTATACAATCCACATTATCCCCAGAAGAAATTCGGTGAAGAGCTATGGATCACTAAGAAAAATTTTAAAAAGACTTATAAGAGTACAAAGTTCTTTGGTATTGGTAAAGAGATGTTCTTAGCTATTTCTAAAGAAGGATTTTCAATTGAGAACAGTGAAGATTGGATCTATAAAAAGATAGTTTACGAAAATAAAACAAAATTACTTTCTCATACTAAGATAGATATTAATTATGTTTCAAAATTAGATAAGAAACCTAAGAAGAAGTTGATTGATCTTGGAAAAGAATGGGCTGATCAGAACTTGTCTAGATTTAATTTATTTTCAGTATTTTACTATTTGATACATATTTTTGTTTTAGTGCTTGTTTATCTGTACACAAATTATGCGATTGGAGTTTTATTAGGTTTCTATTTTATATTTATAATTTACATCTCGGATAGTAAGAAAGATTTTGGAATAGTTCTCAAAACATCACTTGGAGCCATTACCAGATTTTATATTGGAACTATAATATCTATCACTTCAAAAAGAAAAAGCAGTTAAAAAATAACTGCTTTTAAATTAGAATAAATATATTACTATCTACACAGTATCATCTTTTTCTGTGTTATAAAATCATCAGTTTCTATCTGATAGAAATAAATACTGGATGTTAAACCTTTTGCATCAAACTTTATCTGATGATTTCCTGCTGAAAGTTTAGAATTCAGTATTAAATTAATTTCCTGACCATTTATATTTAGTATTCTTACTTTAACGTTTTGATTATTA
>WTAK01000356.1 GCA_013139625.1 Candidatus Delongbacteria bacterium
ATATAAGAAATCATAATCTTGAGCAGGTATAACTCCACCAACTACGATCATGATATCTTCCCTTCCAAGTTTCTCAAGCTCTTCGATAACACTAGGAACTAAAGTCTTATGACCGGCCGCCAAAGAAGATACTGCAAGTACATGAACATCGTTCTCAACTGCCATTTTTGCTGTCTCTTGAGGAGTTTGGAATAATGGTCCCATATCCACATCAAACCCTATATCCGCATAACCGGTTGCAACAACTTTCGCACCTCTATCATGACCATCTTGACCCATTTTTGCGATCATAATTCTTGGTCTTCTACCTTCTAACTTGTCGAATTCATCAGCAAGATGTTTTGCTTTATCGAAATCTTCATTCTGCATAGCTACTCCTGAGTAAACTCCGGATATCATTTTAATTTCTGCTTTATGCCTTCCGAAATGTACTTCAAGTGCATCAGAGATCTCGCCCAGTGTAGCTTTGTTCATTGCTGCTTCAACACTTAATTCTAGCAAGTTACCTTCACCGGTCTTTGCACATTCAGATAGTTTATCTAAAGATACTTGAACATCGGCTGAATTTCTATTTATTTTTAATTCTGCTAATCTTTTTATCTGTGAATCTCTAACTGTAGTATTATCAATTTCAAGTACATCAAGAGGATCTTCTTTTTCGAGTTTATATTTATTAACTCCAACTATTATATCTTCTTTTGTATCGATCTTAGCTTGTTTTCTTGCTGATGCTTCTTCAATTCTCATCTTTGGAAGACCACTTTCAATTGCTTTTGCCATTCCACCAAGTTTTTCAACTTCCTGGATGTGACCCCAAGCTTTTTCTACAAGCTCTTCAGTTAATTTCTCTACGAAATATGATCCACCCCAAGGGTCAACTGCTTTACAGATACCTGTTTCCTGCTGTAGGTATATCTGAGTATTTCTTGCTATCCTTGCAGAGAAATCTGTTGGGAGTGCTATTGCTTCATCAAGTGCATTTGTATGCAATGATGAAGTGTGTCCGAACGCTGCTGCTAATGCTTCGGAACAAGTTCTTACGATGTTATTGAACGGATCCTGCTCTGTTAAACTCCAACCAGAAGTCTGAGAATGTGTCTTTAACTTCAATGATTTCGGGTTCTTTGGGTTGAATTGACTTACTAATTTCGCCCAGATAAGTCTTCCTGCTCTCATCTTTGCTATTTCGGTAAAATGATTCATTCCAACTGCCCAGAAAAAAGAAAGTCTCGGTGCAAATGCATCAATATCCAATCCTGCTTCAACTCCTGCTCTAAGATATTCCAGTCCGTCTGCTAAAGTATATGCTAATTCGATATCTGCGGTTGCACCTGCTTCCTGCATGTGGTAACCTGAGATAGATATTGAGTTAAATTTTGGCATTTTAGTTGATGTATATTCAAATATATCTGAGATGATCTTCATTGAAGGCTTCGGCGGATAGATGTAAGTATTCCTTACCATGAATTCTTTTAGAATATCATTCTGAATAGTTCCTGAAAGGTCTTTTAATTCTGCTCCCTGCTCTAATGCTGTTGCAATGTAAAATGCCATAATAGGCAGAACGGCACCGTTCATTGTCATAGAAACTGACATCTTATCCAATGGTATTTGATCGAATAGAATATTCATATCAAGTACTGAATCAATAGCAACACCTGCTTTACCAACATCACCTGTTACACGTGGATGATCAGAATCGTAACCTCTGTGAGTAGCTAAGTCGAATGCAACTGAAAGTCCTTTCTGACCGGCAGCTAAATTTCTTCTATAGAAAGCATTTGACTCTTCTGCTGTGGAAAATCCTGCATACTGACGAACAGTCCAAGGTCTTGTCGATCCCATAGTTGAAAATGGACCTCTGAGATATGGTGTAACACCTGCATCAAATTCCAGATGCTCCATTTCCGTAAGGCTATCCTGAGTATAATATGGATAGATATCAATTTGCTCAGGAGAAGTTATATTAGATTTTAGATCTTTCTTTTCTGTCTTTTTTGATGACAGGGAATGATCATAATTTATGTTTGAAAAGTTAGGCATGATTTTTACCTTTTAATTTGTTCTGAATACTTGATAATACCTCTATAGAATCTGATCTTACATGAATAAATTCATCTACACCGACTTCTTTCAGTGGTTCGATCAGTTCTTTTGGATACCCTGCTAAGATAACTACAATATTAGGATTTTCAGCTTTGATCTTCTTTGTAAAGTCAGCTGCTATTTCTGTATAATCATCATCACTTGCACAGATAGTCACTATCTCAGCTCCTGAACTAATAGTCTCTGATACTGCTTCATCAACATTTGCAAAACCATTGTTATCAATCATTTCAAACCCTGCAGCTCCTAAAAATCCCATTGCGAATGAAGCTCTTGCTTTTCTCATTGTAAGATTTCCCATTGTAGCCATAAAAGCAGTAATCTTCTTTCCATTTGCTTTATTGAATTTCTCTGTGCTGGCTCTCATTTCCTCAAATATTTCTGAAATTCTGAAAGGTTTAAGTTTTTCAACTGTATATTCAGGATCATTTTGATAGAAATTCATCAACATATCAGAATTCTGCTCGATATCCTCTGCTTTTCTGGCAACAGGAGCAACTTCAGAATTATTCGGTACATGGTTAGTACCAACTAAGCTATCTTGTCTGCTCGTAAGTTTCTTGATCCTTTTATTCTTTACTTCGTTGATCTGACCTTGAATTGTATTCTTTTTCAGAGCATCAAGCATTCCACCATTCTCTTCGATATTCTGGAATAATTTCCAAGCTTCCTGTGAAATTGAATCAGTAAGTTTTTCAATGTAGTATGAACCT
>WTAK01000453.1 GCA_013139625.1 Candidatus Delongbacteria bacterium
ATATTATTGAAGAATATGCACAAAGTAAAAGTTTAAAGTTCAGCTATGATAAAGGATTTTATAAGATACAAAACAACAATCTGGTTGACCTGAATGAATTGATAGATTTACTCAGAAGAAACAAGATCACTATTTCGGAAATCGCGCCGATAAAAGAAACTTTAGAAGATTATTTTATAAAAGTAATAGGGAAAAATTAATGCTGGGTGTTTACAAACTAACTTTAAAAGAAACGATATCTAAAAAAATATTTTTAACATTTTTTGTTTTATCAACATTATTCATTGTTCTAATAATGCTTGCATTGAATGTTAAGGTCGGAGGAGTGGATTCAAAGATATTATTAGATTTTTTCGGACAAAGTATAGATGCTAATAATAAAGGTGAAAACTCATTCGATCCAAAAGAAATACTAGGGTATGTTCAAACAGGTATCGCCATCGCAGTATTTTTTATTTCAATATTTTTCTCTTTATTCGCCACAGCTGGCATTTTTCCGAATTTTCTAAAAAAAGGATCGATCGATCTTATTATTTCAAAGCCAATATCCAGAGAAATGATATTTATTCAAAGATTTCTAGGGGCTTTGACAATTGTGGGAATAAATATATTTTATATCGTGCTGTTGTCATGGATCGTACTTTCAGTGAAATTCGAGATATGGAATTTCAATTTTCTTTTCTCAGGGTTGATCATATTTGTATTTTTCAGTACTCTATTTAGCCTATTAGCTTTTGTTTCGGTTATAACAAGAAATACTGTTATCTCTCTACTCATTGTTTATTTTACCATTTTTATTCTCTCTCCAATTCTAGCAGGAGTACAAAAGCTGACGATACTTGATGATACTCCATACAAAACGATAATCAAGACATTGCACTTTATTTTACCGAAAATTTCAGAAACCGTTGTAATGATCAAAGAAGTTGTAATGTCAGAAAATTATTCAGCAGCACCACTTATTAGTTCTTCAATAATTGGCGTTATCGCAGTATTGGCAAGTATCGGTATTTTTAAAAGGATCGATTTTTAAAATTTGTGTAAATTTGTAAATTCTGATTTACAATTAAAGAATTTCAATTTGAATATTTTCATTCTGAATTAATTTTAGATTATTACAAAAAATAGTAGCTACAAGATCGCTGTTAGCATTAGTAAATTGATATTCTTTTTGATCTTCAGACTCCCGTTTATATGAAATAGTTGACGAGGTAGTTGCGATCAAAGTATCATTAAAATAGATCAATATGTCATTTTTCTTTGTTGTCATAGTTTTCTTTTTTTTATGATTAGGCATAAACTAAGTAAAAACATAAGCTAATGCAATAATAATAATAATTTTTCACTTGATTTAATTTGTCTGAGTAATTAGCTTTTGATTTTAGGGAAATAAGATATGGAGAATACAATGAGTGAACAAAGATTTTTCGCAAGAGTTGACCTTGACACGATCTTACTATTTCAATATAATGGTGAGAAATTGAAAGGGAATGTTGTTGATGTTTCAGTATCAGGTATTTTGATCGATATTGACGAAGATATAACTCTAGAAAAAGATTCTGAATATTCGATCGATCTTTTTATGCCAAATTCGACTATTATAATTAAAGCCAAAGTTAAGATGATAAGGCAGAAAGAAAAATTCTTTGGTTTGCAATTTGTTGATTTGGATCTTGGCACAATGTTTTTAATCAATACTTTAAGTAGTTTTAAAAAGATAGAAACAGGTAAGTATTATACAATAGAGCAAATTGCCGAAGTTTTTGAAATGGATCGTATGCATATTTCAAGACATTTTCCTGATGAAGAAATATCCGGTGAGCAGTTGATTGAATTTATGGATAAAATGTACGAAAGATTTAAGTAAAATTATGTGCCCACTGTAGCAGTTCCAAGATATTGATCATTTTGGACAATAATCGTTATATTGTCTTTATCAATAATGAAAGTTTCCGCAGTAAATCCCTCAGGTATCTTAACTCTAAGATCGCCTAAAGTAGCGTTTAATGCTTCAATAGTTGAAAAACTACCAGTAAAACTCGGATCTACTATCGCAATGAATGAAGTTACAGATTTAAGAACTATAGCAGCCGTATGTTCACATACTTGATCAGAGGTTCTTATTATGTAACTATTATAAGCTGGGATTGCAACGGCAGCTAATATTCCAATAATCATTGCGACAGTCAATAACTCAACAAGAGTAAATCCTTTGCGTTTCATATTGCTACTCCGAGTAATTTTTTGTTTATCCGAAAGCAAAATAACAAATTTGATTAAAAATTACAAGAATAAAATCCTTGACTATTTATGCTTAAAGGAATAATATTAAATCTAACAAAAAATAATGAACAATATAATAGGGTAACGATAATGTTATTAAAACCGTTTTCCAACTCATGGAAGATTTCTTACTTAGAATTTTTAAAGCAATCATATTTTATTAAATTACCTGATATGGGACCAAAGAAGGTTAATCTAAAAGGAATTAATAAGATAAATGAAGCCAATTTTAAAGAATACAAAGAAATTGATGAGAAGCAATTAGTTGACAGAAATTTTGAAAAAATGACCTTTTCAACGACTTTGATCAAAAGTGAAACTGAACATGCAAAGAAATTGTTACAACAAAGGACTATTGAAGAAGATGAAGGAAATGAAATAAAAATACAAAAATACACAATGAATGACTTTGGGGCAATTTTTAGCATAGAATTATTTGAGATGTTATGGATAAATGAGATCAAAAATGGTGAATTGACCGAAGACTTAGATGTAATCAGAGATTCTATGACATTCGGAGAGCATAATGAGGAATTGAGAATTTTTGAAAAAGCAATAGATCTGTATGGAAAGTATTTAGGTAAGCCCACCAAAAAGGATTTATTGGATGAATCGATAAAGTATCTTAATAAATCAATTGATGGATATAAAGAGAACCCTTTTGCTTATTTCTACTTAGGGTTGATCTATCATCGTCCCACTGATTATTTTGATCTGCAGAAGTCTAAAGAAGCTTTTAAAAATGC
>WTAK01000160.1 GCA_013139625.1 Candidatus Delongbacteria bacterium
CGGTCATTCCCGGAACATTCTTTGAAAAGATCTCATTCATAATATAATTTTACCTGTATAGACAAATGTAAGATGTATTTGCTTCTACTTTCACTTTGAATTTTACATTTGGGTCAACTATGAAAGTTTCATTCGGTCCGTACTCTTTCCATTCATCTTCATTTGGTAATAAAACCACTAATTTACCGCTTACTACGGTCATGAATTCTTTTTTGCTGGTCCCGAATTCATAATCACCCGGAGCCATAACACCTATAGTTGCAGGCCCTTCAGATGTTTCATATGCTATAGATTTAACTTTACCATCGAAATATTCATTAGTATCGAACATTTAACCTCCGCTCATCAAATGGATTACTTTAACATCTGCATCATCAGGTATTAAAAATAATCCATATTGATTTTTTTTTACTATTTCTCCATCAACTTTTACGATCAACATCGGAAATGTATATTTCATGATCTTTAAAAGTTCTGTTACAGTTAAATTCTCATGCCATTCAACTATATTATCGTTAACGGTAATCTTGTTCATATTATTTTACTGGTGTTTTTCCAGAACCTCCATAACTTCAGGAAGATCCATCCCAAGATCTTTCATATGAGCTAAAGTTGGAATACCATTTTTACTCCAGCCTCTTCTCTTATAAACTGAATCTAACAGCTGCTCATACTGACTTTCTCTGTGTGTTCTGGTAATAGCCATTTTTTCTTCAATTGACTTACCTACTGGATCAACTCCGATGTCTTCTTTCATTTGCTTATCGTATTGTTCTTCAAGTGACTTATACTCTTCAGCAGTAACAGGACCTGCAGCTCTATAAGGCTGAGCATCATGCTTTCTTAAACCATATCCTCTACGGATATTGAAAGTTCTCTGATAGTTATAAATTCTTTCAGATTGACGGATCATTTCCTTTTTATCAATATTTCCACCGGTAACAGCATTATAGATCGTTATATAATTATCTACATGCTCAGGAACTTTAGCAGGTTCATCTGTCTCTGAGTTTCCGATTGGTTCTACATCGTTCCAAGGAAGCTTACATAGTCCCATTAGTCCGAACCAAGTTCTGAACATTGGGAAATAATGTAGTGCTTCAGCTTTATCATCGAAAGTAGGTATCTGCTTGTTTACCATGTCCATAAAGATCAACCAAGCTTCATCGTGCTGAGGTCCTTTATTAGTCATTGCATATCCACCCTGCTGAGCTAAAGATTCTTTTGAAACATACTGAGAATATTCAAGTCCTTTGTTCTCCATAGCAATATCTTGCATAAATTTAGGATCTGCGCCAAAATGCTCTGCAAAATACTTCTTCATTCCTCTACTACCAAGACCTGCGATCTTTCCAAAACCCTCACCTCTTGCCATTTGGTGAATTAATTCTAAAATAGCATCGTCATTACCAAAACGAAGATCAAGCCCACCTGTATGCTCTAAAGTAATCAAACCATTCTCGAAACATTCCATAGCAAATGCTGTCATTGTTCCGAAAGAAATAGTATCTATTCCGTAAGTGTCACAGTAGAAATTTAACTCTATAACTGTTTCAGGATTAAAAATACCACAATTAGATCCAACACCTGCTGCAGTTTCATATTCAGGCCCGTCAACGATAACTTTATCACCTTTGTAAGGTCCTGACTTCAATGCAAAATCATCAACTGCTTTTGCACAGTTCATAGCACATCCGATCCAACATCCGTCATTCATTCCTTGAGTGAAATATGAATTCCATACTCTTGAATGTAAATTATCTGCATCTTTGTGAGATCCAAACTTGAAATTGTGAGTTGGAAGAAGGTTGTAATCATTCATGATATTAACTAAGTGAGCTGTTCCTTCCTGCTTCATTCTACATTGGTCAGCATCAAGATCTTTCATCTCTTTGTTGAATCTTGCACCTCTTTCTTTTATTGCCGGCATATCTGCAACATGATTTGGATCCGCAGTAACTCCGGTTGCCTTAATTACAACAGCTTTTATCTTCTTATCTCTTAAAATAGTCCCGATACCACCTCTACCGGCTTGCTTTAAACGAGTTTTCTTTCTCTTAATATCAAACCAACTGAAGTTTAACATACCGATCATTGTATGTTCTGCTGCCATTCCTGCGGAGATAACAGAAATATTTTTCATGTCTTTTGGAGCATCTGAGTCAGAATACATTTCAGTAAGTTGCTCTGCTAAAATATGACTATCCATTGCTTCTGCAGGAGCTTCTTCTATGGTAATTTTACATTCTTTGGTATCAATAAGGATGATAACATCATTTTTTGCCTTACCTTGCAATTCAAGAGCATCATAACCTGCAAACTTTAAAAATGGTCCAAAATAACCACCCACATTACTATCGATAACAATATCAGTCATTGGAGAAATTGCAACTACCAAGGATTTTCCTGAACCTGAATATTGAGTAATACCTGCGATCGGTCCAGGAGCAATTATTATTTCATTTTCTGGATCATTCCATTTTGTATCAGCCTTAGTTGCATCCCATAACATCTTTAATCCATATCCCTTTCCACCAATGAATTTATCTTTCATTGATTGAGGAACAACCTTTTCCTTGATAGTATTATCATTAAGGTTGATGTATAATGTTCTGTCCGCGTAACCTCTGTAAAGTTCTTTTACTTCAAAATCGAACTCTTTTAAAAGGCTATGCTTAGCTTTCAATTCTGCTACGTTCATCATAACTCCTTATGTTTTATATTATTAATTAGATTTAAATATTTTAGAAAAAAAAGATAAGTAACATGACTCTTAGAGTCAAGATAATTGTTATGAAAAATTATAGGAAAAAGCAAAAATCTTCTAGGTTACCCCGAAAATTTTGTCTTGAAACAATGCCGTAGGTATTGCTTATTACTAACACGGGGTTTCAACCCCGTGTAAAAAAATCTTATGCACCCTAACAGGCTCAGTTGAACACAAGTGTTCAACTGAGCGGAGTGGAAGAGCTATGATCTTTCTCAAATCACGGCACTGAAGTACCGCGTTATTAATAGGTCGTCCCTCTGGGACTTTTTAAGTACTATGACACAGTGAAAATATTTTTCGGGGTAGCTCAGATTTGTTAAAGAAAAAGTGAAATTTTTATATCTTTTAACCAGTATTTTAGTCGGAATTTATTTTACTTGTTTTTTACTCTTTGTTTTATTATATTTGAAGCCTTATTTGATGAGGTAGGTGTAAATTATGAAATTAAAGACTGTAATTACATCCTTGACCATGCTACTGATGTTAGCTGGTTGTGTCTCTTCTGCTGTTGGAACTAAAGCTAGTGACAATGGTTTGAAAGAAAAGATCAGTCTTGTTTCATTGAAATTCTATACTGCTGACTCAAAAGGTGTCGAGAACAAGTATCGTGTGTATAACGCAGAATTTAGAAAAAATGCTGTTGATTATATTTGGTACGAACTTCTTGTTGAAAATAGAACTATTGAAAATTCTACTCTGTTGTTAAAAGAACAGTGGTATGACGGTACAAGCTTACTTTTGCATTCAAAGCAAAAAACGATGAACCTTCCGGTTGGGAAAAAACATCTTGAGTATTCAG
>WTAK01000002.1 GCA_013139625.1 Candidatus Delongbacteria bacterium
ATCTCAAATCTAAAATACTACTATATTGATCATCCGTCTTGTTATGACTATATTACCATCTTAGAGTACTTGATTAAAGAAGATTATGTCAGGGCAATGAAAGTTACCGTAAAGTTAGGTAAGGAAAATTATGGGAAGGGCTATATTTTTGACAGCTACTTTCCAATATTATCCTCATACTTTTATTTCAAGAATAAATCTCTATACAGGAATGCTGAATTCTTTGAAGAAAAATTGAATAAATTAACTGCTAAATTATTACTTAGTATGTCATTTGATAAAAGAGAAAATTTTCAAAATAAATATTGGGTTTTTTAAACCGGAGGTATTGAATGAGTAAGTTTAAGAAAAAATTGGAAAAATATCATATTACCAATATTCTTGATAATTCGGAAGAATACCAATATATGAGCAATCAGAAATCATTTTGTTGTGATGGAAGTTTGGGGTGGAAACCCAGAACAGACGTATTTGAGAACAATGAGCAATTAATTATTATTCTAGAGTTGTCATTCGTTGAATCTAAAAATATAGAGATCGAGTATAATGAGGAATTCATAGCTGTTCGAGGATATCGTAACGAATCTGAATTTTTACCCAAGAGCCATTTCTATAAAATGGAAATAGATTTTGGTCCGTTTGAAAAAATAATAAATCTTCCTTTCAAAGTTGATTTCAAGAGCTTAGAGAAGGTTTATGAAAAAGGTTTTTTCATAATAAAAATAAAAAAAATGTAGCTCCCGGAGAAAATTATGGCTAATACTTCAAATATAAGAAATAAAAAAATGTTTTCTATCACGGAAGAATTACCGATCATTCCATTGATGAATATGGTTGTATTCCCAAATGTAATAATGCCGCTGGTGGTTAATGATACCAGCCTGATAAAATTAATAAATGATAGCTTAAGCTCAAATAAAATAGTTGGAATATTTGCAAATCAACCGGATGATGATGGAGGATATAGAAATAAAGAGATATACAGTATTGGTACTGCCGTCATAATACTTAAAATGTTTAGAAGCGATAATGATTCATCTGCAAGATTATTAGTGCAAGGGCTTTCAAGAATAGAGCTTAAAAAAGTTTTACAAGAAGAGCCATATATCATAGCAAAGATAAAGGAGCTGCCGGAGAAAAAATCAAAAGGATTAAAATTAACAGCTCTTTTAAGAACTGTTACGGATATTTTTATTGAAATAATAGAGCTATCTCATAATTTGCCGGATGAATTAAAAATAGCTCTTTCGACGATAAAAAGTCCATCTAAAATATCTGACTTTATTGCCTCTAATTTGAACATGAATATCAAAAAAAGACAAAGTATTCTCGAAGAGGTAAATGTTGAGAGTAGATTAATCCTACTTTCGTCTTATTTGAACAAAGAATTGAAACTCCTTAAGTTAACTTCAAAGATCCAAGAAGATGTTGAAGAGGAGTTAGAAAAAGATCAAAGAGATTATTACTTGCGTGAGCAATTGAGGGCAATCAAAAGAGAATTAGGTGAAACGGATGATGAAGCTCAAGAGTTAGAAGAGATCCAAAAGAAGCTGATAAAGAAAAAATTGCCTAAAATTGCGATGATTGCAGCAAAAAGAGAATTAAAAAGATTGAATAGAATGCCGTCTGCCTCAAGTGAATATACTGTTGCTAGAACTTATTTAGATTGGCTGATTGACCTACCTTGGAATGAAGAAGTGAAAACGAAAATAGATATTAGAAAAGCACAAAAGATATTAGATGAAGATCACTATGGACTAAAAGATATAAAGGAAAGAGTGCTTGAATATATGGCAGTCAAACAGCTCACAGACGACTCGAAAGGGAGTATATTATGTCTCACAGGTCCTCCTGGGACAGGAAAGACATCCATTGGCAAATCAATTGCGAGAGCAATGGGAAGAAAATTTGTAAGAGCATCTCTGGGTGGCGTGAGAGATGAAGCAGAGATCAGGGGTCATAGAAGAACTTATATAGGTTCAATGCCAGGAATTATAATAAAGCATTTGAGACAAGCAGGTGTAAAAAATCCTGTTATGATGCTTGATGAGATAGATAAGTTAGGAATAAGCAATCAGGGAGACCCTGCATCAGCATTATTAGAAGCTTTAGATCCTGAACAGAATAATAGCTTTATAGATCATTATCTTGATGTGCCATTCGATCTTTCTAAGGTTATGTTCATCATGACAGCAAATTACCCGGAATATATACCTGCCCCATTATTGGATAGAATGGAAATGATCGAATTTCCAAGCTATATTATTCAGGAAAAAGTGGCAATTGCTAAGAATTACATCGTTAAAAGACAAATTAAGCAAAATGGATTAACAAAGAAAGATATTTCATTCACAAAGAAAGCTATTGAATTTATTGTACAGAACTATACTAGAGAAGCCGGAGTAAGAAGACTAGAGCAAAGGATAGAGAAGATCTGTAGAAAAGTAGCAATGATGAAAGCAAAAGGAGAGAAAACTTCAGTAAAGGTGGGTGTAGAAAAAGTCAAAGAATTTCTGGGAAATAAGTACATAATACCCGAAATGGCTAATAGAAAAAATGAAATAGGTATTTGTACAGGTTTGGCTTGGTCCCCATCAGGTGGTTCGATCTTATTCATAGAAGCAAATTTAATGAAAGGATCTGATAGAGTTAAGATCACCGGTCAATTAGGTGAAGTAATGAGAGAATCCGCAGAACTTGCGATAAGTTATATGAAAGCTAATGCTGATAAATTAGGGATAGATCTGAAAAAATATGAAAAATACGATCTGCATATTCATGTTCCTGATGGAGCAACTCCGAAAGATGGACCTTCAGCAGGCTTAGCTATAACAACTGCAATAATATCACTTTTCACAAAGATACCTATCAGAAAAGATTTTGCTATGACCGGAGAGATATCTCTTCATGGAAAAGCGATGGAGATAGGTGGCCTCAGAGAAAAGATCATCGCGGCAGAAAAAGCAGGAATTAAAAACATAATTATACCAAAGGATAACATCAAGGACCTTTCGGATATACCTGAGGAAGTAATTAAGAATTTAACGATTCATGGTGTTGAACATATAAGTGAAGTTTTAAAATTAGCGCTTACTAAACAAATTGAAAAATAACTTGATAAAATAATTAGTTTTTGTATATTTAACAGAGTTGGAAATACTAGTAATTGAAAAAATGAAAAAATAGCGAGGACTCATCATGAAATTTGTATGGTTATTTGCAGTAATAACAATTATTCTTTCAAGTTGTTCAAAAAAGGTAGATACTTGTAATGTAACTGAGATAGATGGTATCAAAGTTTATAAAAACAAAAATATACCAACAGTAGAAAAACTAGATTTTAATCCTCAAAAAGAGTTTGCGCTAAATGAGGATAGTAACAACGAGAACTATTTGTCGTACTTCGACCCAGATTTTATAAGTTCAGATAGCGAAGGTTGTATTTACATTGGAGACCATGGATCAACTCCTAGGGTAAATAAATATAGTAAGAGCGGTGAATTTTTAAACTCATTTTTAAAACAAGGAACAGGTCCTGGCGAAGTAGGAATTGTTAGTTTTTTATGTGTAAGGAATGATACTGTTTTTGTAGGAGATGGAACAACAGGATCAGTGTCATTATTCAATCCTAATGGAGAGTTTTTATCAGAAATGCATCCAAAAGGATCTTTAGGTACATACCAAGTAAATGCTATTGGTAAAGATAAATTTATTTGTGTAATGTATACTGGAGCTATTGTAGATGGGAAAGAACAATATAAAGTTAACTGGGCATTGCTGAATTGGAATTTTGATTTATATAAAACGTTATATTCAGAAATTTTTGATCCAGCTAACTCTAGTATTCCTGATGAATGGTCATATGTAGGGAGTTCAAAAGATAAAATTTATATTGGAATTAATGATAAAGTAAATTACAGAATTCATGTTTATAATTTTGAAGGTGAACTAATAGAAAAAATATTTAAAGGTTATGCTTCGATAAAATTTACGGAAGGAGAAATCAAACGTATATCTGATTATCTTGTAAAAACTAATCAAAGAAAATTAAATGAAAAGTTGATTGATAAAAAACGTGCTGTTCTAGGTGTTTATGTTGATAAGAACGATAATCTTATTGTACATCCAGCTATAAATATCAATAAATCAGAGAATCTAGGGATGGTTTTAGATTTTTTTAAAAATAATATCTACTTGAATACAACTGTGTTAAAAACAGAAGATCCATATTATCAATGTGATTTTAGCACTTTTATTAAATTTATTGATGACAGAATGCTATTGATTGATGGGAATAGAAATGTTGTGGAAGTGTATCAATATTAAGCGTTATCAATGGAATAACTTTGATGAAAATAACTTGCTGGGAATAATCAAATAATAAGTGTTGGTACAAGGAGTAGATGTTAAACGGCTCCTTCTTGCTTACTTTTAGATTTTAGAATAAATGAGAAATAGCGTAATTCAAGTATTAAAAAAATCCAATAGTAATAAACAATTAATTATGCTCCCTTTTGCTGGAGGGCATGGAAAATCCTATTTGTCACTATCTGAAGGAATAAAAGAAGATATCGAAATTGTTGGTATTAATCCTCCTGGAAGCTTTTTTTGTAATAAAAACCGGATGAATAGGATAGAATCCTTGGCAAATCTTTATTTGGAAGAGTTAAGACCAATTTTAAAAGAAGAAATAATAATATTTGGTCACAGCATGGGCGGGGCAGTTGCTTACGAATTCTTAAATTCTATAAAAGATCATGAAATCAAAAAAATAAAACATGTTTTTTTAACAGGGGCACATCCACCTCATACAAAGCAAAAAAATGATGATTTGAATTCAAAAATGAACAATAATGAAATAATTGCTAAATGTATTGAAATTGGTGGATTCCCAAAGCAATTAAAATTTGAAAAAGAATTTTGTGACGTTTTTTGCAAAATGATGAAAACAGATTTGGAAGCTTTAGAGAACTATGAAATAAATGATTCCCATAAGCTCATCCCAATTCCAGCAACAATTTGCTGGGGTAAGGAAGAAGAGCTTAATTTAGAGGAAGCGGAAGAATGGAACAGATATTTTAAAATTCATGAATTAAAAGAGTTTGCAGGGGATCACTTTTTTATCATGAATGAAAATAATAAATTAGAAATTTGTAAAATGATAGAGAACTTATTTTAGGACTTGATAATAAACATGAACAACTTTAAGAACTTATCTCATTCTCAAAAAAGAATCTTGCTGACAGAGATTATTCATACTGATCTAGAAATGTCAAATGTAGGTTTGTTAGTAAAAATAAATATTCCTAATTTTACACCGAAGTTTCTAGAACTTTCTATCAACTACTTGATCGAAAGTGATGATGGAACAAGAATGAGATTGAGAAATAATAAGGTTGAAGATTATATTGAGCAATATGTTGAAGAGTATAAATCTTTTGAAGTAGATTATCATGATTCCTCAAATAAAACACTTGATTATACCATTAGTTATTTTAAAGAAGTTCATCGTGAAAAGTTTAATTTATTTAATTCAAGCCTATTTTATTTTTGCATGGTTAAATTTTCAGATAATACTGGAGGTTTTTATTTAAAAGCTCACCATTTGATATCTGATGGAAATTCGGCTGTGATAACTATTAATAAGGTCATAAAAAAATATAAGCATCTTTTGAATAATGAGGAGATATCTTTAGAACAAAGTATTCCATATATTCATTATTTAGAATCAGAGTCAAAATATTTGACTTCCAGAAGGTTCAATGAAGACAAAAAATATTGGGAGAAACAATATAAAACACCACCTAAAATGATTTCATTGTCTCAGGAAGTAAAAAAAGCTAACTCGCTTGAAACTGGAAGAAAATATTTTACTTTAGGTGCAAAAATGTCAACAGCAATTCTTAATTTCAAAAAAGAAAATAATTTGTCGCTGTTTAATATATTTCTCGAAATATTTTCATTATATATCTTTAAGTACTCATTGATAAAAGATTTTACTATAGGTATACCAACTCATAATAGGTATGACAAAAAATTTGACAACTCAATAGGGATGTTCGTTTCTTCATTGCCATTTAGAGTCTTAATTGATGAGGAAAAGACACTGAAGGAATTTCATGCTGAGGTAAAAACACACCTGTGGAGTAGCTTAAAACATCAAAAATATCCTTACGATTTATTAATTCATAAATTGGTGAGTGGATCAAGTTCTGAAGTTGATTTATTGAATTTTCAACTGGTTGAAGTACCAAGTTTTAATCGTGATGATATAGAGATTGTACAACATTATTCTTCACAGCATAGCTTGTCCGAAATTTCATTATTTATTAATTTAAGAGATAAATTAAAAGATGGTATAATTGAGATAGCGATAGATTATCAAAAAGATATATTCTCTTATTACCATATTGAGTTAATGTTTGAAAGAATTGAAATGCTCCTTGAGAGTTATTTGTATTTACAAGACAAAAAGATATCGGAACTAAATATATTATGTAAAACAGAACTAGACTTACTATCGAAATTTAATGATACACAAGATAATACCAATCTTAAAGACAATGTAATATCGCAATTTCAGAAATCTGTAGAAATGTTCCCAGATAGCATTGCAGTAAGTGATGATAAGAAATACTATTCGTATAAAAAATTAGAAATTGCTACAGCAAATTTAGCGAATGATCTTACTTCTAACAAAATTGATGGTTCGAATACTGTAGCAATAATAATGAAAAATTCAGTGGAAACAATTATCGGCATTATTGGAATCCTCAGAGCTGGTTTTTCTTATCTTCCGATTGATCCAAGTACCCCACAAGAAAGAGTGAGCTATATGTTAAAGGATTGTGAAATTTCAATAATACTAACGACCTCAGACATAGAAATTAATTTATTTGAAGACCTTTCAGTACTATATCTAGACTTATTGACACCTCTTAACGATGAATGCGTATTGAAAGAAGATCCTAGTATCAAATTTAATAAAACCGCATATACAATTTATACATCTGGTTCAATAGGCAATCCTAAAGGTGTTTCATTAAATCATGGAAATTTAAGTAACTATATAAATTGGGCAAAAAATTATTATAAATTAAAAGAAAAATTCATTTTTCCTCTTTATTCATCAATCTCTTTTGATTTAACTATCACATCAGTTTTTGTTCCATTATCAAGTGGTGGTCAAATTGTTGTTTACAACGATGAAGATTTTGAAAATGCTTTTTTAAGGATATTTAAAGAGAACTTAGTTAATACTGTAAAACTTACACCTTCACATTTAAGAATTATTCAGAATATTAATTTTGATAATAGTTCAATTAAGCAATTAATTGTTGGTGGTGAAGAGCTTACATTTAATCTTGCCAGAA
>WTAK01000385.1 GCA_013139625.1 Candidatus Delongbacteria bacterium
ATTAATATAGTATATAATTACGATTTTATCAAATGTATCGGTCATATGGTGCCGAGCCATCGTGATGGATAATACGATTTGTTCGTATATAATATTAAAATTTTAAAATAAATATTCAATATGTAACGTTTACTGCTAGAGTAAGATAAACAATATTATTAAACTGGAGTTGAAATAATGTTTGGCAATAATCATAAAGTGATTTTCTTTATTGTGGCTAATTTGATATTTGTATTTCTTTTTTTCACAGGTTGCAGTAAGACTATAATAAGATCAAAGAGATATGATGAGATTATGGATATTGATACTATATCAAAAAAAAACAACAGTAAGCTTTATCTGAAAGAGAAAGACATCATCATAAGTATATTAAACAATGATAGATATCTTTATATTTACTTCCTTCCAAAATCAAAAAATGCACTAAAGCAAATTATGAAACAAGGTTTGTATGTTTGGTTTGATCCAAAAGGGAATAAGAAAAAAGTATTAGGACTTAAATTTCCTTTAGGTAATAAAAATTTAAGTCGAGGTGGAAATCAAAACATTGATCATAAATCAGATGATAATATTGGTAAAAAGATTGAGATATATAAAGATGAGAACGAGTTAGTTGAAATTATTCCATTTGTAATGCTTGATTCATACGGAATTGAACTCAAAACAGAATTTACCAATAACTTCATATACCAACTAAAAATCCCCATTAAAAAGGATATTGATCATCCATTTGCTATTAATTGTGAACCCGGGAAAGAATTTTCTATTGGATTTGTCACACCAGAAATTAAGCTATCTGACAATAAGTCTAAAGGAACTATGGACAATATGAATATCTCTGGAAAAGACCGAGGGGGAGGAAAAGGCGGTTCTAAAGGGCAAGGTGGAAAAACACCAAATCAGACAGAGAGACCAATAGCCATAAATAAGTGGATTAATGTTATTTTGGATTAATGGATTTGTTGTGTTGTGAGACGCAAAGTGTTGCGTCTCTACACAACACCGTCTAAATAATCCTGACTAATACGTGCCTGAAAATTCGATATTTCCGACAATACATTCCTTAAATTCAACCTTTCGATATCTGTCAACTGCTCTAGATCAAGCTCATCATCAGCCCTTTTCAGTTCAGAATGTGATACTATCTGATTATAAAACCTGAGATGCCATAAATGATTGAACACATAGACTATTTCCTGATATTCCTGCTCTTTAAGAACATTCTTTTCCAGTAAAGCTCTAAATCTTTTTATCGTTGAAGGTTCCGTTATATTATTCTTCAGGGCATATAACCTGCCGAAATTCACTATCGGTATAAGGTTATCTTTGATATTGAAGGTTTTAACACCGTCTTTACTTTCCGCTTTTATTTTTCCGAGAAGATTCAATGGTTCTCTGTATCTTAGGCAGTTCTGAGCAAAATGAATAAAGAATTCAGGGTTCTGCTCTGTTTTTTCTTTTATATGATCTTGGAGTTCTGTAACTAATTTATCTTCTCCGTAGTCACAACGAATGTCAAAAAACACATTGATCTCTAAGATGGATTCCGGAGTTGCAGTTTCTATCCATTCAGTGAAATTACTTTTCCATTCAGAAAGTGATAGGCACCATTTAGGGTTTACTGCCATAATTCCACCCGGGCAGAAAACATAACCGGCTTTATTCAGCTTGGAGCATACTTTATCAGAGAGTCTAATGAAATATTTTTTAGCTTTATCTAAATCTGAAGTATCTTCAAATATCAGGGCATTATCCTGGTCTGAGAACATTGTCATTTCCTGCCTTGCGGTACTGCCGAGAGAAAGAAACGCAAATTTTACAGGTGGTTCTCCGACCTCTTCCAGAGATATTTTAATGAATAACTTTATAGCAGCAGTGTACATCTTACTTATAGTTTCTCTGAGAGTATCTGATCTGACACCCTGCGAAGTCATTTCTCTGATAAGATCAGGTATTCGATTCAAGGTTCTTATCACATGACCGACATTTTCACTGTTCTCTATTTCGTAAAGCATACCTGTCGGCAAACCTGCATACATCATCGCAATATCTGAATAACCGACTATCCCTATAATTTTATCATCACTATCAACAACATTTAGATCATTACTTTCTGTACTTTTTAAAATTTCTAAAGCCTCAAATACTGGTGTGTCCGCAGAAATTTTCTCTATTATCGAGGCATCTTTAGCATCGGTTCTACAGATCTCTTTAACCATCTTTGTAACGAAGATACTGCCTTGGTGATATTGAGTCCCATTGTAAGAAGTCAGATCGTTTAATTTCTTTCGTAATATCTTTCTAATTGAGATGACATGACCTTTCTTTTTTAGGAAGAAAGTACGGGTAGTTGTTATTACCACATCTAAAGTTTCACCCGTCTTTGTCAAAACTTGAGCTTCAAATTCACCCGACATTGTTTTGCCTGATGAAAGTTTATTTAGATGCTTTATACCATATTCATTTACTTTTGAATCAGGAACTAAAAAGTCCACTACTTTCATAGATGAAATTTCTTTTCCACTGTAACCAAGCATTTTCTGTAAAGTGAAGTTCGAATATACATTTTCGCCTTCCACTTCAAGAATATGGCCTTCATTTGAAGCTTCAACCAATGCTTTATATCTGTCTTTAGCTTCTGTGAGGCCTGCTTCAGCCTGCAAAAGATCGTTATTTATTCTTCTGCTCTGAAATATCACATAGCTCAAAATAAGTATCAAAACACCTGCTATAATAGAAAAAATGATCATGATATTCTTCGTTAATAATGCTATTTCATCTTCTACATCATCAATATATACGCCTGTGCCGATTATCCATTCCCATTCAGGTATCCCTTTCACAAATGAAAGCTTCGGAACGACCCTTGTTTGGTCATCCTTCCACTGCCAAAGATATTCTACATAGCCTTCTTTCTGAGCTTTTACGATCTTAACGAACTCGACGAAAAGGTATTTTCCACTCTTATTCATGACATCTTTATAATCTGAAAGATCTGTCCCTTTTAAATCTGTTCTGTAGGGATGCATTACCATATTCGGTTGCATATCTGTGATCCAGAAATAATCTTTTTTCTCATCACCGTATCTCATAGCTTCAATTTCGATGATAGATTTTTCCTGAGCATCTTCTCTGGTCAGAGTCCCTTTCTTTTCCAGGTCAATATTATATTCAATGACACTTATTGCGGCTGCAGTAAGCTCTTTGATCATTTCTTTTTTTCTTTCAAGCATATTGCTTCTGAAAACAGGTAATATCACTGTGAAAACTGATGATACGAATAGGATTATTGCTAAAATTGTCGGTAAAACTATCTTTAACTGAAAACCGGTAGTAAGTTTTTTATCCTTTTTCTTTGGTGAAGAAAATTTACCTTTGAAATAATCTGAAAGCTCTGTTTCACTGAGAATAGATTCAGGCTCTATCTTTTCTTCATTCTCATGATACTGCTCTGTAAAAGTACCATTCTCAAAATCTTCTCTGTGGGGAATATACCCGTTGTAATCGTCCTTTATATGCTGCTCAACAACTGCTTTTATCTGCTCTTTTGTATATTTATCCTTAAAAGCAATATAAGCTTCATCCAAAGCTTCAACACAATGCCTGAACTTCCTGTGATCATAAGGATCGTATCCGGTAAGTTTCTCTGAACGGAGAAAATCTTCGAATCCATCGAAGTCAAAGAAACCGTCTATCCATTTATGGATATCTTCGGCTCTGATACCAACCAGTTTCTCGGTCCTGTCTGCGTGTTCTGAAGTTTTCATGACTACTCTCTATTTATCCGCTTCAAATTCTTTTAGAGATTTTCCGTTTGAAAGTTTCCATTCTTTTAAACCATTTGCATTCCTACCCATAACTATTGCTGCGGCGGTGGAAGGGCTTCCAAAAATATAATCCTCCGTTAGCTCGAAGTTACTACCTTTTTGCTTAACTATTCCTTTATCAAGAAGACCATCTCTATACTTTTTTAGCGAATCCGGAAATGAGGCTACCGTCGTTGAAGCTATTTTAGATCCTTTAAAAACAACGAAACCTTCAGAGCTTGGTTCTCCTTGAGAATCAGCGTTACGAGCAGCTTGGATAAAAAATATTTCTTTCTTTTTCTTTAAACTAACTTCTCTTTTATTATCAAATACTTTATGTCCCAATGTATTTGTAAGCATTCTTACATTTTCTATAAATTCTTCCATCTCGGCTCTATCTGGTTCAGAAATTGACGACTGAGTAGGAGTTACATTATTTTCTATCTGATAACGATTTGCAGATGTTGCGATTTCAAAAAGTCTATTCTCTAAATATTTTATATGAGCTTTATTTAAATTTTCATCCTTACTGATAAATACTATAGCTTCGTGCCAAAAATCTTTTTGATTCATATGCTGATTTAGCCTTTTTATAATGGACTCGGCTTCTCCAATATATACTTGATCCTTAAGTTCTTCTTGCCTTCCAAACAATAAATAAACTCCCGTACTTTCAAGATCTTTTCGATCAGTAGATTCTTTGATTTTAATTCGAGGAATTCTGTATGCTTTTCCTGTCCAATTTGACAGTTCGCAACTCATACGTCCATTAGGATCGCCATCAATCAAAAATATTGTGATTTTCTTTCCAAATTTCATGATTACCTCAAATTAACAGTTATTCTTAACTTTATTTTCTTTTCTAATTCATTAGATAATTACAATATAATACTTATACATTCGCTTTACAAAACAAAAAAAGGGGACGAATTGAAATCGTCCCCTACATTCCCTTCCGGATGAACACATGGGTTCATCCCTACTTCCCTACGGAACCCGATTTGCTTGAACCAATTCTTCGATCATTTTTAAAGACATAGGTTCGGAAGCGCTTCCCACCCGAATAAAACACCCCTTTTCCGTCATTCCTAATTTTTTGATGTAGTAAGGTTTTTCTGTTCCGCCAGCTAAACTTATCTTTATTACAACTTTATTTCTCCGATTTTCTAATAAGATCTCAAATAAATCTAAAGCTGATGGCAGAATCCTATTCTTAATTCTATCATTGATCTGAAGCTGAAGCCTATCTGCTTCTTTTATCCCAACAACGGAACCATTATTCTCAATACCAATGTAAATAATACAACCTTTAGGGTGATTTAAGAATGCAACAACCTCCTTCTCAAATGTAGTTGACAGTTCCCTTTTATATTGAACCTTATTTGATTTCATTTGTACCTTCCTTATCTTCCTGTAAATAAATCTTTATCTTTTAATCGTTTCCTGGAAGGCATAGGAACCTTCCCCTACAGTATAATTATAATTAATCCCACTACCGCAAATAATTCATCTTATGTGTTTGTACTTGATCCCCGGCTACGACTCTGCAAATATAAACACCTGATGCAATATTAAACTTACCAGCATCGAAAGATATCTTATTACTTCCTTTTCGTAGCATACCATCATATACTGTCCCGATCTCTCTACCTGAGGCATTATAAATCTTTACAATACCTTGTTCCTGATTTTTCATAGTAATGTTTATAACAGTCTCATTATTAAATGGATTCGGATAATTTGTCAAAGCCATATCGTTTACAATATTTCCTTCAGGATTTTCAATACCTGAGAATTCACTTAAAGGAATTTTGTAGGCAGATCGTCCATAAGTTGCAGCAAAAACAAGATTATCTAAATAATGAATTTTAATTTTATAAACAGGGGAGTTTGGCAAACCTAAACCTCCGGCTTTCCAAGTACCTCCTGCATCATTCGTATAATACAAGCCGATATCCGTACCTACAAATATCATATTCGGATCGTTTTTATTGATCTCAATAGTATTGATCGGTAAAAGTGGAAGATTACTTGTAATATCAGTCCATGTAACACCATAATCTTCTGTCTTGTAAACATATCTCAGTTCTTCATCCCACCTAAGACCTGAATAAGAAACAAATGCTCTACCCGGATTATCCCAATCAACAACAATACCTGTTACCCATCTATTTGGCAGATCAGCAGAAATCTTTGTCCAGGGATATCCTCCACTTTGTGTGACCCATACATTTCCATGAGAAGTACCCGCATAAATGACATCTGTATCTGAAGGTGCAGGTGCAATTGAGTAGATATTACCAATTCCATCTGTGAGATCGGCACTTATCATGTTCCATGTAAAATCATAGTCTGCATTCTGAGCCTGATTGGACACATAAACGAACTGAGCTCCACAATAAATTAGTCTCGGATCGTTAGGATGAAATATCATTGGAGTATTCCAGTCAAATCTAGGTTCAACAGACCCTGGAAACAATCCATCTAAACCTTCATAGATCATCCAGAAAGAATTCCCGTCATCAATACTTTTACACATATATCCCCATTGAGCTTCTGCGTAAATAACTGAGGAATTTCCAGGATTGATAAGAGCTCTAAAACCATCTCCACCTAGAATATGCTCCCAGTCATCTAAATTACCGGTTCTTGTAAAATTCGTACCATTATCCTGAGTTCCACCGATCATTCTTCTTGAGTCATTATCATCAACATCAAATCCGTAAAACTGGCTTATGGGCAGATCAATTTCTGTATAAGTTGTTCCCTGATCAGTACTTGTGATCAAACCACCATCATTTCCATTCATCCAGAAACTCTCTGTCGGACTTATTGCCATTGCATGATGATCAACATGGGGACCTGTACCTGCATAATATTCATCATAACCACCAAGGTTTGACCAAGTAGTACCTCCATCAGTAGTCATATGATAAGACACTCCAAGTATATAAGCTACATCATCATCTTTTGGATCAATTTCGATCTTTGAAAAGTACCACCCGAATGAACTATAGCTATCTGCAAGAGAAGCATCGTTTATGCTTGTCCAAGAATCTCCACCATCAATAGTTTTCCAGACTCCACCGAATTTACTTCCTGCACCGGCATAATAATCCGCCATGACTGCGTATAAAATATTGGAATTGTTTTGCCCTATTGCTAAACCTATTCTACCTACGTAGTCACCTTCAGGAAAACCATTTGTAAGCTTAACCCAGTCAGTTCCACCATTAATGGATTTATATATTCCCGAAGTTACTCCTCCTGAAATTCTATCATTCAAAGGTCTTTCTCGTTCCCACATTGATGCATAAATTATATTAGAATTATTCGGGTCGATCACAAGATCATTTGCCGCCGTAATATCTGAGACATAAAGAACCTTATCCCATGAACTACCACCATCAATAGATTTATAAACTCCTCTTTCCTCATTGGCAGAATATACTTTCCCTGTAGCACAGGCATAAATTACATTTGAATTATTCGGATCGATCCTTACTCTGGAAATATAATAACTGCTATCAAGGCCGACATGCTCCCAGGTTACTCCACCATCAATGGTCTTATACATTCCGTTGCCGTAAAAACTAAAACTACTTGCTGAGGCTTCACCTGTACCTACATAAACTATATCTGAATTTGAAGGATCTATTGCGAGCGAACCAATTGTTAAGACAGGTTGATCATCGAAAACAGGTGTCCAAGTTTTCCCTTTATCTATTGTTTTATAGACTCCACCCGATGCTGATGCCGCCCAGATAATATCCTCATTACTTGGATCTATTGCTATATCAGAGATTCTTCCACCAACATTAGTAGGACCAACGAGCTCCCATTGTTTAGGATTTTTCTCTTTTAAAAGTTCCTGTTTAAGCACATTTGCCTGCTCAAGTCCTCTTTGATATGCCTTTATATCAATATCTTTGTGGGGGTATGCTCTCATTTCCCAGTAATTTGCATTGGGATTAGCCTTTGGACCACCTAAGCGATGTTTCGCGGTCTTTTTAAAAATAGCTTCTTCAGGTTTGGATATTTTATTATTTGAATAAAAGATCAGGAGAATCACAGCTGATAGAATTAGAGCCGTTAAAAACAACATTTTCTTTTTCATCTTAACATCTCTCCTTAAATTTTAATCATCTTCATATAATACCATTCCATTTATTTTGCCAACTGTTTATCGATTTCCGAAATAACCATTTCTGCTGTAACTAAAGCTCTAAGCCCATCTTTTCCGGTAACTTTAACGGGAGCACCATTCAATACTGAATTCACAAAATCTCTGTTCTCTTCAAGAAGTGCATTGATCTGTCCTTCCTCGTTCTTGATATACATGATCTTCTTATCTTTGGATTCAATATTTGCAATAGCCATTCCTTTAGCAGAAGTATCATTTCCATCTGCCATAAAGAAAACATCTGCCGCACCCCTATCAAGATCTAGTGAGATATACATTTCTTTTTGGAATATTCTAAATTTTCTCATCTTTTTGATTGATATTCTTGAAGCCGTAAGATTTGCAACTGCTCCGTTAGCGAACTTGATCCTAACATTTGCGATATCCGGAGTTTCAGTCAAAACTGTAACTCCTGCGGCATCAACTTGTACAACATCAGCACTGATCAAACTTAATATCAGGTCAATGTCATGTATCATCAGGTCATGAACTACTGAAACGTCTGAACCTCTGGGGTTGAAAGATGCTAATCTATGAGCTTCGATGAACATTGGATCTACATTCATATCTTCTATCTGGAAAAATGCAGGATTATATCTTTCGATATGTCCTACTTGAATTATTAATCCTTTTTCTTCAGCTAATGCAACTATCTCTTCAGCTTGTGGAACCGTAGCAGTAATCGGTTTTTCAATGAAAATACTCTTATTTGCATTCAAACATTGCATTGCAACTTCATAGTGTGATTGAGTTGCTGATGCGATTATAACTGCATCTACCATTGAAAGTAGATCATCAATACTATGAAACTGCTTACAGCTGAACTCTTCAGACACTTTTTTACTTTGGTCAGGGTTTAGATCGTAAACTCCTTGTAATTCTGAGATATCTTCTAACATTGTGTGCATCTTTGTGTGAAATTTTCCTAGATGTCCACAACCTATAACACCGACTTTTAATTTGCTCATAAAATATTTCCTGTATAAATGTTATTAAAATTAAAAAGGAGTACAAATATTGCACTCCTTACAAAAATAAAATTCTACCAATAGAATTTCTGTCCGATTGCAAGCCCTAATCCTTTGGAACTTGCTCCATACCAATACTTATTTTCAACTCCTAAGTCGAAAGAATAGTGGCTGAACGCCAGACTGAAACCAAATGCAGAAGAATACAATGCATCTCCACCTCCGGTTATACCGGCTCTGAAAATAAACCAATCTGCATTTTTATGATTCCATTGAATACCTGTAGAGAACTTTGGCATTGTAGTTGAAAGCAATTCATTCTTGAATCCTTGTACATAAGAATTTGTCCAGTACAATATTTGCTTCCCTGGATGAAATTCCCAAGTAAAATCCAATCTTAACTCAGGCGGAAGAACTGTGAAGAACTTTCTTGTCTCTGAGACATCCTTAAGTGTGTACATTGAGTCAACATCCAGTTCAAGCTCGTTTAATTCTGTTAAAAGAATACCGTTCAGCTGGTAATCATATTTATATGTCTTGTTGTTCTTATACCAGCTGATTCCCGCCAATGCATTGGTTACACTCAATCCTATACTCATTTTTTTATTTATCTTTGCTGCGACTCCAAGGTCAATCCCAAGTCCCTGACCGCCTTCAGATGTTAAAAGGTCAAATGAACCTTTTAGAGTTGTTGCATTTGAATCAGGTGAGTCCGGACCAGTTATATCGTCAGTATCAAGATAACCATCAACATTGTCCATTTTAAAATAAGCTGCAGTAATTTTATCATCACTGTCTTTGTCGAGATCATCCATTTCTGCAGTTGGTATAGCATAAATGTATCTTATAGTTGCACCTACAGAGAATTCCCTGAAGATCTCTTTTACACCGTCTAACTTTACCTGCTCCGCAAAACTATAGCCCAATGATACTGTATTCATCACTTCCGCATCAAATTCATTGAAGTTGTATTCCTCATCAAGCTCATTACCACCTAACATAAGATCGAGTAATGCCTCCGGAAAAGAAATATCCTGTATAGATTGTAAATTAAGTGTATAAGCTTTTCTTGGAACACTGAAACCTATCAGGTCGATATTAATATTGTTCTGCATTCTCCATTTATCATCAAGTTGGTCAAGTATATTTTTTCTATCACTTATCGACCATTCATTATCACCATCTTCTGCTATGTAATCATCGTAAACATTTCTTGAAAAAGAATTTTCTGCTAAAATACTTACAGGGAAAAAGTTTATTGATCCTTTGTAATTATCAGAAAAACCCAAAGTTGCAGGATTGTATCTGACCGCATCAATTCCTTTAAGTAATAACGCGTTACTGTAAGAAGATCCCATTGCTGTAGGATTATTTAGACCTGCATTCAGACTTAAAATTACTGTTAGGCTTAAAATAATAAATAATTTTTTCATATTACTCATCCCCTCCGCCAATAACTATATTAAATTCACCACTAATCTTTGTCTGTACCTCGATAAAGCCAGTATCACTAAGATATATCTGTCCTCCAGGACTTTCAGGCTTAATGACGATCACTTCCTGCATATAAGTTTTTTTCTCGATCATCATATTTATCGCATCTTCTCCCAGTATAATACCTTCCGAATCCGCATTTAAACCTGTATTGATGTCTGTTAACAAGTATCCATCTGGAAATTCATCTGGATTGGAAGTTATATCCATATTTATAAGTTGAACAATATTCCCTGCTAATACCATAACTGAATCTGCATCATATATAAAATCATCAGCTAGATTTATAGTGAAATTAATATGAGCATTATTGTCAGATGGATCAGGTGGGTTGTTTATAAATGAATTAATCTTTAAACTAAGAACTTCAGATCCCTCATTAAGCCCAAGTGAGTCCATTTCATGAACTTCTAATTCTTTAACAAGTTCATCAGTTATAGTTATCTCTAATGGCGTACCAATTTGTAAATCAAGATGGAGTTTATCAGTATATTTTAATATCCCATCAAATGTCATGGTCGCATTCATCATGTACTCAATCGTATCAGGTCTATAATCTATTAGATCAGCAAAAGTGCTACCTCCAGTAATTTCTTCTAGATCTAAAATTCCATTGTTAAAATCGTATAAAATAGTATCTCTTAAGTTGACCCAGCCGTCAGGATCGTATATCCCACCTTTAACTCCTATCATTCTAAAATTCTCTAAAATGATAACATCCATTACAAGATCTTCTCTTGAGAAACTAGCCTTAGCTTTTAGATTTAACATATTAAACCCAACACCGTTCCAATCATTCCAGTCAAGATCTTCTGTAAATCCACTAGTTGACTCGGAAATTTCAATTGTTTCATTTTCAACTAGTCCATCTATCTCATAAAATGGAACATAATCCTGACCTGGATCAGTACTTTCAATTTCAAAATAAAAACTAATACTATCATTTTGCGTAAGAAGAACATACGGGAAATCGATAGAAGAACTATCAGCCCGACCCCATGAATTGTGAGTTACTGTTGCAGATTGATCTTCATAATTTACAGTAAACCTACAACTATCCAAAACTAAAGAATCAACAATGTTAGGAATAAATCCTGAATTAGATGGTATCTTAAGTATATCCACATCAACTAAAACATTTTCACCTTGACGCAAATCATAGAAATTATCTACCTGTCCATCAATTTCAACATACAGATCTGTTTCATTTCTAGAATCTACTGAAAATTTAAAATCCTTTAAAATTATGGACCTTAGTTTTATATTACCATATTCGGATACATCTCCTCGGGAATATGTGTCAGTTTGACTGTCTACCTGAGCATTGAAATTAGCAAATGCTCTATGGAACTTACTGTCATCAACAATAACATTAAAATACAAATTTT
>WTAK01000036.1 GCA_013139625.1 Candidatus Delongbacteria bacterium
CTATAGATCATCTCAGTTACAGGTTCATTTACCTCATATTTTTTTGTATAAATATAGATCGAAACAGATGAATTATTTACAGGTGAATCATCTATAATAATATTGTCAATGCGGTCTAAGGATAATGTTGATAAGTTCGATATTCCAGAGTTGAAGTTTGTTAAAGGGATATCATCAATATAAATATTTGAAGCATACTGATCCTTTCCCAATCCTTTGACTTGCGTTAATTGGCCGGTTCTACCATAGCTTAGACCATGCAAAGCACTAAGCTTAGTTAAAACATCATAAATATATCTTGCGGGTATGTTCTTAATGTCTGCGGAGTTGAAAGAATATATTTTAGAATAACTAATAAATTGAAAAAGTAAGAGTGATACAAAAAGATATTTAAAAATACCTACCACTCATCACCTTCAGATTCTCCATTCAGGGTTATGTTAATTACAGTTCCCTGCTTAACCTTTTTCCCCTTAGCGATTGATTGGCTTATTATTCGATCAAATCCTTTATCAATATCTGTAACTTTAGTTACTTTCCCAACTTTCAAATTCGCATTTTTGATCAATTGCTTAGCTTTTGTAAGAGATTTGTTATACAAATTTGGTACAGTTGCATATTTTATTGAAGGACCTTCACTTATAAGTAATCTAACACCATCAACATTATCGATCTCTTCGCCAAAATCAGGAGAGTATTTAATGATATAACCCTTTTTAGCATTATCACTAGATTCAAAATCTTTTGTGATATTATCAATACCAATATCATTAAGCTTAATAACTGCTTCGTTTAATTCTAATTCTTCAAGATCAGGCATCGTTATAGCTGTTTCTATAACAATATCCATACCAGGTTCATCGAACATATCCTCATCATCAAATTCATCATCTTCAAAATCTTCATCTCTTTTTGAGATAGTCAATTTAACAGCATCTCCTTTCAAAACTTTGAATCCAGGGAGTGGAAATTGCTTAATTATCACTCCGGGTTGTACTTTGTCGGTTACTTCTTCCTCAAGCATCATTTTTAAATCAAATTCAGCTACAGCCTGCTGTGCTTCATCAGCGGTCAAATTAAGCATATTAGGCAGCACAACAATATTTTCTTCACTATCATTATTGAAGATATTGTCCGGAAAAATTTTTGAGATGTCAATAATGCTTGTTGCAAAAAGAACGAACATTACTGCTGAAATTACGATTGTTGTTAGAAATGAAATTACAAAAGACTTCATAACGGTTACCTTTTATTTAAACATTTAATATTATAGTTAATTAATAGCATAGCTTTATCTATTCATTTTTTTTATGTATTTTTTTGCGTACTGAGTTTTTTTCCAAAACTTACCACCTAAATTTTCAATATCCAAGAATACTTCAAAGAATACGCCGGCAGATTTTTTGTCACCGATAGAAGCTTTTATGATACCTGCATGATATAGAAAATTAGGATAGCTACTGTAATTTTCTTGTGGAATCTCTCTTAAAGCTTTTGTATTCAATTTATTAGCCACTGAATAATTGCCAAGATTGTAAAAGATCCAAGCAGCAGTATCATTGTACAATGGATTGTTAGGATCTACCTCTAATAGACCATTGATCATGTCAAGTGCTTCTGTCATATTTCCATTATTTTCAGAAAGAAACTTAGCATATTCATATTCAAATTCTACTTTACCAGGAAATAATTTCATCCGATTTTTTAATTCATCTTGGATCACATCAGTGTAACCTTTTTGTGAGTAAGTAAATTTTTCTTCGATAAATCTAAACGTACTTTCTTCGTATTTCCCTTGATGATATAGTAATTTGGCTCGAGATAATGCTTTTTGATCATCAGATAATAGGTACAAGTAAAGATATGCCTTAGCCATGTCTGGGTTAAGGATCGTAGCTACTGTAAATTGCTTGATGGCTGCCGTCTTCATTTTTTTCAGATAAAATAATTTCCCTAAGTGAAAATAATGTTCAGCGTTTGTTTTTTCATTCTCAATTGCTTTTTCAGCATATTGAATTGCAATTGAATTATTAGAAAGTGCCATTTCAATTTCACTCATCGCGGCATATATCATTCCAACAACAACAGGATCTCTGAAATTGGCCAATTTTGTATCGAGCATATATTCTTCAAGCTCTTCAAACCGATTATCTAAAAGATATGAACTTACGATTACCTTTAGGTCGTGAATTCCCGGAGCGTTTGTCGCATTTTTTAGTAAAGAAGAGTAGTGTAATGCTTTTTTTAGTTTGTTCCTATTCAAGAAACTTTCAGCTATATGAACGTATAGTTGAGAGAGTTGAGGGTATCTCATTGCAAGATTAATGAAAATATTTTCTGCAGAAATAAAATATTTATTTTCACACAAAGATTTTGCCAATTGGAAGCTTTCAAAAGTTTCTTCAAAACCTTTTGAGCCTAATGAGATAAGCATGTCTTCCTGCTCTTTCATATTTAAGAATGTTACGATCTTATCATAGTCGTTCGAAAGGGATGTTCGGTAGATTATTTGTCCCCGAGAGTTCAATATCGCTAACATAGGATAATATTCGTAGCCATTCATAGGTTTTGAAGATAATGAATCTATTTTAGTCAGCAAAGGAATAAAACCTGAATTGATCTTTTTTATTATTTTCGGGTCGTTAAAGATATCAAGATTAGGTTCAATATTATTGCTATTCGTAATATGAGCCAATATGAACTGATCGTTTTCTTGTGCGAAACGTGTTGCTTCTCCAAGATCATAGACCCAATTAACCTCAGGTCTGATATAGTCTTTACCTGCTCTAAACAACTTAATATGCTCTATCAACTTAGAAAGAACATGTTTTGGTTGAACTCCATACTTCCATGAAATAAATGTTACATCTTCGTTAAAGAATAATACCGCAGGAAATTTGTCAACTCTAAAACTTTTAAAAAAGTTCTTATTCTTATCAATGTCGAGAGTAAGGAGTATCATTTCCTTAAAATTAGACATAAAGCTAGGATGAAAGATAGTTTCTTTCAGGAATTTCTGGGAAAGAATTGAATTCGTATCTGATCCGATAACCATAATAGGATATTCATACTCTACGGCTAAATCTTCTGCTTCTGTAAAAGTTTTTGCAGTTTTATACTGGGCATCATCACTTTGGTCTTTTAACGCTAAGATAGAGCGATATTTATCAATACCATCAGATAAAAAGGAATTGATAACGTCAGGATCTGTTACATCCCCTATTTTATTTTCATAAGACGATACAAGATCTCCATTGTCGCTCAATAAAACCAAAGACGGATAGTCAACGATATTATATTTGCGAGCAATCTCATCATGCGAATTTTTGTATAGTTTAGTTGAAATAATCGAGTTTGATAAATTGATTATAAAAGGATCTGTGAAAGCAAGATTGAAAAAAACAGATGAAAGATCCTCCTTATCAGAGAAATAGAGTAATAATGGTTTATTTTCACTTTTTGACATCTGCTTAGCGACATCTATTGTTGAGATCCATGCTATTGGATTTTTAATTGTTCTAGATTTAAGCTTTAAAGAATCGGAAAGATTCAAATATTTTCTTACAGCTTTGTAAGATATTTGAAGTTTGAGGCTAGTAGGATGTTTTTCTAAACCTTTAATTATATTTTTCAGAGCATTTTCAGGATTGCCATTATATAGGTTGAGTTGTGATAATTTTAAAAATTTATCAGGTGATTGTTCAGGCCAATTATTTAGGATAGAAGCAGCCTTATTTGCATCATTATTTTTCTTATATAGTTCAACTGCAAAAGAAAGAATTTCCTTATTTTTTGGTGCAATACTTAATGTTGAGTCAATAAAAGTATAAGCTTTTTTAAAATCATTCAAATTAGTATAAACTTTT
>WTAK01000376.1 GCA_013139625.1 Candidatus Delongbacteria bacterium
AATGATCATCCGGTATACTTACATTGTATAGGTGGGACTGGGAGAACGGGGACAGTCATCGGTTGCTATATGCTCAGACATAAATTAGTAACTAAGGAAGAAGTTTTTGAGAAGATCCATTTACTGAGAGGTGATGGAAAGGAAAGCCCTGAGACCGAAGAGCAAAGACAGTTTGTTTTAAATTGGTGATGAAGGGGAGTAGCAGAAAGTTGAAATTTTAAATATACTTATTAAAAAATCAAAATAATTGGTATTAGACTTATGAAAAAAAAGAAAAATGATACATTATTTAATATGGATAGAGATTTTGAATCGGAGGTTCCAGTTAATTTTGGAAGATTGCTAGAAGATAATCTTAAAAAATGGCAAGGTGGTAGCCAACATATTCGTGGTATTGGTGAATATATTACGAATTCAGATGATTCTTACAGAAGATTAAAAAAGTTTTCGGATCAAGAAATTTTTGTAGAGATCTATTCCAATAGAAAAAATGGTAAGAAAATTGACAAATTAATAATACGAGATTCTGCGGAAGGCATGAGTCGGAGCGGTCTTGAAAGTAGATTCTTCCAATATTTTGAAAGCCATTCGGGAAGGACTAAAGGACAATCGGTTACGGGTCAGTTTGGAACAGGTGGTAAAGCTTATGCGATTATGAATTTTAAGGAATGCTATATTACTTCTGTAAAAAATGGAAGAGAGAATAAAGCATGGTTTAGATGGGATGGAAAGCAGAAAATAATTGTAAAAGGTTATAATAAAGATGGATATATTGATCAATCTGTTGAGAAGCAAAATGGAACTACTATAGAACTTTCTAATGCTAAAAATAAAATCAATCTTGTAGATTTTGTATTTCAGTTGAATCAATTAGCAAGAATTAGACATGTCATAAAATCTCAAAAAGTTGAAGTCACACTTTATCAGGGTAATTTGGGACCTCAGCCGCTTTTATTAGAGTACGATATTCCAAGTAATTATTCACAAGAATGGATATTTGTTCTTCCAGATAAGCTAAAAAATAAAAATGATAAAGAAAATAATTTCGTGCTCAGATATTTTGAAAAACCTTTGGGAAAAGACTGTATAATTGATCTTTCGGATGGTATTTCCACAGTTGCCGATTTGGAAATATCAAAATACGATGACAGACCATTTTCAAAATATCTTTACGGTGAGATGATTGTCCACAAGCTTCAACACTCAGCTGCCGTTCGTGAAAACCGAAAAGGACTTGAAGAAGGTAATGATCTTACAATTGAAATTGAAGAGTTCATTGAAGAAAAGGTAAAGCTAGTTATAAATGAAGTACAAATTAAACAACGACAAAAAGAAAGAGAAAGAAATATTCAAACAACAAATGAAAAAATCAAAACACTTAATAAATTTCTAAAAAAATGTGAATTGAATTTTAATATAGAAGTAAGTAAAAAGCTTAAGAAAGCTAAAGAATCCGATATTTATGCAGGAGATGATTCAGGAGAAGATACAGGTAAGGGTTTCGTTACACCTGATAATTCCGATGATGAATTAGTCAATGGATCATATTCCGTACCTGATGGAGAAGATGAAAATTCAGGAAAAAATAAAGTTAATTTAAACCCTGATGATGAAGGCAAAGATAAGGCAGTAAAAAAAGATGACATTCCTCAAAGTCCTCATAAACATATCAAAAGTAAAAAAGGGTTGGTTGTTCTTATGACTGACGATCCACAATCTCCTATTAATTCAGAGGAATATGGGGAGAATGAGTATCCTGTTATAGATCGATTTTTAATGTCTGATGGAATTATTCTGATAAATGCGAATAATCCAATTATCGCTAAATCAAGGATTCATAAACAGTTTCAGCATATATTTAATGAAAGAGTTGCAAATTATGTGTTACTTATTGTGGCACAGTACATGACTCAGAAGGAAATTGAAATGATTCCTGAAGTTGATAGACCTGACACAATGACCTTATTTAAACAAAAATATTTCAAACTCCAACAGGATCTTCGTTCGGATAAAGAGATAGAATACTTTGATGATAATTTAGAGTAAATAAAAAATGACCTGCGTTTGCAGGTCATATAGTTCTAGGTTTTCAAATAGAAGAATCTAGTTCGGAATATTAGCCGTATCTGGATTAAAAACATTATTTGTTTTACACCATTCTTCAAATCCTTCCGTTCCTAAAGATGCTTTCAAATCACTTGTACTTACCGCGATTCCTTTTACTCTTATTATTGAAACAAAAGGTAAGTTTTGGATTGTTACTACCCCATCAATTAGTAAATCGTATTTAGGTCCGGCTTTTTCAAATGCGTTATCCAAAGCATCTTTCAGGTTTAAACCCATACCAAGGAAATACGATGCTTTACCCTCTGTTTGCACACCCTTTGTTTTATCTATGCGCATTTCTGCATTTTTTGTACTGATTACGGTAAAGTCAACAAGTCTGGTAGTACAACTTGTAATGCTCAGAACAAGAGCTATTACCATTAGATACATTTTAATTCTTTTTTTCATTTTCACTTTCCTCCATTTTGTTTTTATTTCACTTATTAAAGCCCTAATTTTTCCATAAAAAAAAGGACATTACTCTCTAAATAATATCCGATCTCAAAGGTATTTGCCAAAACCCACTCAATAAGACACATAAGAAAGCAATGTCCATAAAAGACAACTGCTTCTTACAAATTTTATTGAGTTTAAAAATCTGGCAAATTTCTTGAGCTCGAATCCGTAATAACAAAATTATAAAACTATTTTGTTAAATATTTAGTTTAAATTTCTGTTTAACTCCTTTTTTTCTTATACTAACCCCATTACCTTAGTATAGTTAGGGTAAAAGCTTTTTCTAGTTTTTATAATTATTTCGCAATTATGAGAAATCTAAAACAAAAAATATCAAATGCAAGGAAAATATCTAGCGACTACACTTCCAAAGGTAAATTAACGGGTATCAAAAAATCCAATGGATGTCTTTTGCCTAACGATGGTTTTAATTTATAATCAAGGTATGCCGCTACTCCATCTAGTAAATTATCAGGGAACATTGCCCACGTAATATTTACTTTCCCTGATTTTTGATGCTTTTGTATCAAGTAATCATCTTTATATTCTTGAATTTTATCAGAGAATACTCCGTGACCTACTTTTAAAATATTATTAGAAGAATCGTCCCAAAGAACATAAACACACTCATAATATTCCATATTTTTTTTAATAGTATCAACTTCATTGAGCTGATACCAGTCTTCATTATCTGTTTTTTTCCACAATGCTACAAAATGAACACTCATTACTCATTACCCTATAAAATTTCTGTAAGAAACAAAACTGCTTTATTAATGTATTAATACTATAAAGTAATGTTACAAATCTTTTAGTTGGTATCTTTGTGAGTACCGTGACTTCCAATAACTTTTTACAATTAGCTATAGATACTTCTGCCTTTCACAGATTTTTTCAAATAATATTTTATAATTAAGCTGATCTGTTATATCTTCCACAGTATGCCTAAATTTTGTAATTCCTAAATCATTTCTGTTTATAGAATTTAGTGGTTTATCACCATCAAAATCAGCCTTCCACAACCAATTGACATCAGCCCAGTGTTCAATGTGGTGTGTCTCATCAAAATCGTGTTTTTGCTCTTCTTCAACAACAGCACCTACTGCAATTATCCTGTTATTATTATGATAGATCAAAACAAGGTCACCTTTTTTAATTACATCTATCTCTTCAATCCTATAGTAAAATGAAGCTGCTTTATTCTGCCTGAGCATAAATTTGAAACCGTTTTCATTATCGTTATCTGGATTACTATTTGTATTTACTAACCATGCTTTCATAATTTTCCTCCGTTATTTATTTGTGTATCCATTTTCCTCAAGCCAATTATTGAATTCAATTATATCCAGAAACACTTTAACTATTTCAGGTACCGAATTTGAATATTCTTTTTCTAAAGTTACCATAAATGACTTTTTAAGATACTCCAGAGCAACTTCTATAATTGCATTTAATGGATCCCATTGATCCATTGTTTTAAAATCTTCAATCTGATTTAAAAATAAAGAAAAAACATTAGCTAACCTTAAATATATATCACCACCTTCGATTCCTTCACCTATAGGCATTAAATTTAAGATGGATTTATTTTGTACTGATTCTTTCAATTCGTTTCTCTTTTCAGACGAAATGAAAAGTTCTACTCCTAACAATTCCTTTGCAGTTATCACAGTACCATCTTTCAATTGATTGACTTTCTCCTGAATTTGATTTGTTTGTTTCTGATCCATATAGCTTCCTCCTAAAATGAATTATTCATCTTCCCAACTTATATAATAGAAATACTTGTTTGATGAAGTATCCTCTTCCGTAAAAAATGGAACTAACACTTCTAAAGTATCAATATTAGAAAAATCAGGTGTAATATCCCTATAAATATTATATCGTGTCGCATTTTGTTTCCCTGTCCAAGTCAGAATCGCTTTATTATTCCCATCTGTCCCAATCATAAAGTTCTCAATGTTTAATGAAACATAACTATCTGGTTCTTGAATAATTTCGACATTGGGTACATTACTCGGGCCCCAAGCAAAAACGGAATCATTACTCATTACATGAAGGATATCCACTGACATGACACTGCTTTCCGGTATAAAGAGCTTACTGTCGCCAGACATTGTAAAAATACTTTGGGAACTTAGATTCAAACAAAATATTACAACTGTGAGAATAAGCATGTATTTTAAATTCTGCATATTTCCTCCAATGTTTTATTTATTTAAAAGTGATTCTAATTTGTCCATTCTTGATTTGAGTTCATTCAATTCATCATTTTGCTTTTCGATGATAGATTGCTGTTCTTTGATGGCTTCTGTTAGCACAGGTATTAAAGCCATATAAGATACAGATTTTTCTCCGGACTCTTTATCAATCGAGACTAATTCAGGCAAATATTTTTCTATACCATTAATATCAATTCCGTATTCATTATCATCGAGAAATTTATTTCTATCTTTATCTGAACTTTCTTCTGATTTAAAAACTACACCGTCGATATTCCTTATTTTTGACAATGCACCTGAAATCGGTTGCACATTTTTTGTATTTATTTCTTCACCAGATACTTGATAACCTTTCAAAGTGCTTGTTTTTTTATAAACAGAGTAAACTTCGTACCAACGATATCCTGATGTTCCTAAATATCCTTGCTGGTCAGTCATAGGTCTAACTGTAGGTGTGCTTGTTATATAATCGATAATCATAGCGTAATCATGACCAAAATTAGGAGCAAACCTAACAGAGCCACCAATATCAAGCATTTCTGTCGGATTATTAGTACCTATTCCAACATTTCCATTAACTCTATAAATATCAGAGCCGTCTTCTGTCCATAAAGAACCGGAACTATTGCTATCCACATATGTTTTTACAGCTTTTTCTGTTGGAA
This sequence comes from Candidatus Delongbacteria bacterium, assembly GCA_013139625.1. Lineage (GTDB taxonomy): Bacteria > UBA4055 > UBA4055 > UBA4055 > UBA4055 > WTAK01. The sequence goes on from WTAK01000376.1 coordinate 5,450, forward strand.
TTACCAAATTACTATTGCCACTTAAAGTCCCATCTATTGAGATTTCATTCGCACTAACTCCATTCAATAATTTTATATCACCACCAACATACAATTTATATAATGTTGACTCTGCCCCAATTCCAACATTTCCACTATTTTTTATTATAATTCCATTACCATAAAAATCAGTCAATTTCAATCCTGTAGTACCATTTCTTCCCTTAATTTCTTCAGTAAGAATATGCTGCCCACTTTCCTGTGACCAAGAATTTTCTATGTTGATGTCTTGAACATTACCTAATTCAACTTGATCTTTTGTTAAAAATGTAAGACCCGAACCGTTTCCTATTATATTTGTTCCTCTAATATCCCCTATAACATCCAATTTCCTTGTTGGACTATCAGTTCCTATTCCAACATTTCCGTTTAATCGAAAAATATCATTGCCTGTTTCTGACCATAAAGAGCTTCCACCTTCAAAAATGGTACCGTTTTGGTAAAAATCACCTATTACATTTAAATCTCCGTTCACATCCAATTTATAACCGGGTGCAGTTGTTCCGATACCCACATTACCATCTGCTCTTACTCTGATAAGTGTATCAGGTGTTGCTTCCGCATTTGTTACAGAAAACCCACTACTTGCATCCGATGTCGGTAATTTAATTCTAACATCTTCTTGTGCTGTTAAGTTTAGCAGTATCGCTAAAACAAGAACCATTAACCATCTTACTTTCATTTCAATCTCCTTAATTTATTTACAAAAATAATTCTTTCAATTTTCCCTTATTCCCGATCAACTCGGTTGATTTCCCTTCAAATGCAATTTTTCCAAGTTTAACCGAATATGTTCGATCTGAAATTCCCAAAACCTTATTAACTTTTTGCTCAACGATCAGCATTGTAACCTTTAAATCCTGATTTAACTCTTTCAATCTCCCAAATACTTCATCCAATAAGTTTGGTGCTAAACCTAAAGATGGTTCATCAAGAAGTAGTATTTTCGGTTCAGGAATTAAAGCTCTGGCAAGTGCAAGCATTTGTTGTTCTCCACCGCTGAGTTTACCTGCAATTTGTTTTGAGCGTTCCTTTAATAATGGAAAAACCTTATAAATATATTCTACTCGTTTTTTAACATGCGATTTATTTAAAAGATAACCGCCTAATTCTAAATTGTCTCTTACAGTCAATTCATTAAAAACACGACTACCTTGAGGAGCAATGGTAATTCCTGATTTAATATTTTGAGAAATGCTGTTTTTATTTATTGATTTTGATTTAAAAGAAATATTTCCATTCCATACAGGAATTGCACCACAAATTACTTTTAAAATTGTAGATTTCCCTGCTCCGTTTGGACCAATTATCGAAACTATCTCACCTTTATCAATTGACATTGACACATCAAAAAGTACCTGCTTCTTTCCATAACCGCTTTGTATGTTCTTTAGTTTTAGCATTTTAATCCAAATAAGCTTCTATTACTCTTTCATCATTTAATACTTCATCCGGTGTTCCTTCACATATCTTTTTTCCTGCATCCATAAAAATTACAGTATCACAAATATCTTTAATGAAGTTCATATCATGTTCAATTACGATTACAGTTTTATTCTTTTTGGGCAGATCTTGAATTATAGATAATATCTTATTTATCATTTCAGGATTTATACCTGCAATCGGCTCGTCGAATAAGAATAATTCAGCATCGGAAGCAAGACAACACATTATACTTAATAATTTTTGTTGTCCGTAGGACAGATCATTTGCCAGATCGTTCTTTTTCTCAAGCAATCTTGCATATTCCAACAATTCTAAAGCTTTGGTTTGATTAATAGATTCTTCTGATTTTACTTTTTTGTTTCTGAAAAAAACATTCCTTAAATTCTCTCCTGATTGGTTGGGAAATGCTAACAGGATATTTTCTAAGACTGTAATCTGTCTTATAAGTCGTAAGTTTTGAAAAGTTCGAGAAATTCCTATTTTCACAATTTTA
>WTAK01000323.1 GCA_013139625.1 Candidatus Delongbacteria bacterium
GGAAAGAACTGATACTTTTTTGTAGACATCATTCCCTGAGAATAAAAATGTACCTAAAATCGTTCTCAATCTTGATTCAGTTTCACCTGAACCACAACCAAGGATCTCTTCAATAATTGTATTTTCACCGGAAAGGTTTTCGCTATTTTCCTGAGAAAAATAAGCAGGCTCAACATTCAATCCGTGGATCATTTCACCTGAGGTAGGTTCTTCAACTTTACTAAGCAACCTGAACAAAGTAGATTTACCTGCACCATTGTAGCCGACTACTGCTAATCTTTCACTTCTGTAAACTGTAAAATTCACATCAGAGAATACTTGGTTAGTTCCATATGATTTTGAAATATCTTTAAGTTTTAGAACTTCATTGCCACTTTTAGTTGCCTGTGGGAACGTAATCTTGATCTTTCTATTATCTCTGTCCAATTCAATAACATCAAATTTTTCAAGCATCTTTATTCTACTTTGAACTTGAGGAGCTTTGGATGCTTTTGACCTGAACCTTTCTATGAAGTCTTTTATTCTCTTGATCTCATTCTGCTGTGCATCATATTCTTTCTTAAGGGCTTCTTTTCTTCTCAGTTTCTCAGTTTCATATGAAGAATAATTACCCGTATATGTAAATAATTTACCTTTATCGAATTCAATGATCTTTTTCACTGTTTTATCTAAAAATCTTCTATCGTGAGAAATTGTTAATATCGTTCCCTGATAATCCTTCAAATAACTTTCAAGCCATTCCATACTTTCAGAATCTAAGTGATTAGTAGGCTCATCCAGTAACATTATATCTGGATTTTTCAATAGAACTGATGCAAGATTGATTCTTACTTTCCAACCACCTGAAAATTCCGTACATTTCTTGTCGAAATCACCCTGTTTGAAACCCAAACCTTTTAAAACTCTCTTGATCTTCGAATCAAATGAATATCCGTCTAAAATATCAAATTTATGAGTTTCATCTTCATATTCTCTTAGAACTCTTTTGTATTCAATTGATTCATGATCCATATCTGCAAACTTATTTTCAAGTTCTTTCATCTTAAGTTCAACAACAGTTACACCTGTTACATCTAAAAGAAAATCTATGATATTTACATCAGGCATATCGACCGATTCTTGAGAAAGATAAGCAATCGTAAATTTCGTATTTATCTCTATTTTACCTTTGTCGAGATATACATCGTCAAGTATTGATCTAAGAAAAGTTGTTTTACCCGAACCATTGATCCCGACTATACCGATCCTGCTTTTTTCCTTGATAAAAATATTTATATCTTTGAAAATGACCTTATCTGCGAAACTTAAACTTATATTTGAAATATTTATCATCTGTTACCTTGTTGCATTTCTATTTTCGTTGGAAAGGTAACTTAAAATTGTGATTTAACCAATAAATAATACTTCCGAAGTAACTACTTCCCCGCTTAAAATATCTACAAAAACATACCAATCTGGATAAATACCACCAAAAGCGAATATGGGTACTCTCCAACATACTCTCATTTCTACAGAATCACCTAAATCGCGGGGTAATATTTTTACTTTCGACCTTTCAGTTGCACCATTTACATAAAACATATTTTCTTTAACAACTAAAGTGTCCAAACCCACAAAATCATAATATTCTATTTCAGATCCAATTATTAAATTTTGAGCATCTTCAACGCTTATACGATTTTCTGTGGGAACAAATATATCAGTATAATAATTTTCACGAACCTGTATGATCTCATCTGTTATTAAAACCATTATTCTCGTATTTAGTACTTCATATCCATCATATATTTGATTCTCAAATGAAACAACCCAGTCTGTAAATAAATAATATCCACCTATGTTTGTAGCTTTATTTACTACAATCAAACTTGAATCTGATACATTTGTAAATTTCGAAAAATGTGTAACTGCTGATTTCGCTATTGATATAGCTTCATTAACATCTTCAATTGAAGATTGCCCCCTATTTAGTAATCCATAAGAACCAACAAGACCATATTCATCCATAAAAGCATCATATTCTGATCCTAAAAGCGAATCAAATTCTATTTGTAGCTCGTTTAATTCTGTTTCAGCTAATGGATAGTAGATCGTTGGATAATCTATATTCGGATCAACAATATTTGGATTATGATGATTAAAAATGCTATTAGACTTATCCTGTACTTCGAGGATATTACAACTTGAAAGAAGTATAAATATCAAAACGATCAAAGAATATTTCTTCATTTTTTTCTCCTTATATCTTTGAAAATAGCTTCATATTTGATTATATAGTTATAACTTAGTAAAATTAACACGTTGTGTCAAGTTTTAAATAATTAGAATTAGGTTTTATCATTAGCTGTGGGTTTATTTAATACGCACATTGGATAAGCTTAACAGCTTTGCGTTCCTCTTACATATATTTTTTGATCGGTACTTGAATGATAGAGAAATGTATCGCTGAGAAAAATATACCGTCTGCCATTCGTAAGAGGCAAACCGATACTGTTATAAATTAGCACACTGTTAGGAGATTTAATGGCAGGCTAGGCTTTTGATTACTTTTTGCCATGTAAAAGTAATGAGGAAATATATTATTTAGTATCGCAACTGATGAAATTCCGGTGTATAAATAATAAATTAAGATAGAATTAGTATTATCCCAAAAGTAAAAATAAAAAATATACTTACAATATTTAAGATCTTCGGAACAATGCTTTTATTCATAAATTTTCTATTTCTGAAGTAAAGAGTAAGAATCCCAATAGCAGTTATCGTGGTACCCATTCCAATACTTATGCCCATTGCCGCAATTATACCGATATATACTTTTTTTAACAGTATTGAAAAGAATAAAACACTCATCACTCCCGGGCATGGAATTATTCCTATAATAAATGCAAACATGAGATCTTTATTCTTGTGTTTGAATATTTTCCTTTCACTATCTTCTTTTTTGTCTAAGTAAATTTCGTATATCAAATATAGACCGGAAATAATTATTAAGGATCCCGATATCTTTAGCATTGCCTCGTAAGGCTTTTCAAAATTCCTTGAAACGATCATATTGAAGAAATAATACATTGGAATTGTTATAATCACAGCTGATAGTGTATGAATTAAGGAAATAAAATAGCCGATCTTGATCGCTTTTCCGTATCTATGTTCTTTGCCCTGTAGCAAATAAGATGAGATCAATGCTTTACCATGACCGGGACCGATCGCATGAAGAACACCATATACAAAAGCAATAAAAAGTATCAGAAAAAATGTTCCTATGTTAAAATTTTCTCCTATCTCTCTAATATTGGTGGAAATGATATCTTTCAGCTGGGACTGATATATAGTTAATTCATGGAATATTTTCTTGAAGAATAACATTTTACTCTTTTACTCTATTTATAGCTATATGAAGTTGATCACAGATAAAATGTTTATATTCAACTTCTTTCACATCAAAAGTATATTTTACAGATTCATCTACAATTACCCTAATATTCTCTTTTTTTAGGAAAAAAGCTGTGTAATTATCAGAATCTGCAAAGTATATAGTGAAATCATTTATTTTTTCTTCTGTGACCTTCTTTTCTAGAATTGTAAATTGATATATAACTTTATAATTTTTAATGCTTACATTGAAATTTTTATATGACTTTATAGGATATTTGGTATTATTTATTGCCATATATGCGTAAAAATCAATCTCTTTCAGCACTTCAAAGGCATCTTGTTCGACCTTTATGACCTCATTGATATCAAATTTACCATCTCTATTCTTATCGAAATCCTCGATAAGCATAAGGCTGCTCATTTCATCAAACTCCCAAGAGATTTGAATATAAATTGTGTTGTCTTGCTTTATGTTTAATTTTAATTCCACATTAGCAAATTCATGCGGGTGTGAGTAGGAGATTTGGGCAAAAAAAAACAAAGCTAAAAACATTATGGTCTTACCTGTTAAACTTAAAGATATGTTTGAAATGTTTATCATTTACTTCCTTATTCCCTTATTTTAATTCGTTGAAAAGGTAACTTATTTTTTAGTTTTTACAAAATTAATACATTCATACAATCTCATCAATTTTAGTCAGAAGATTCAATACACTCTTCTCCATCTTAGAAAATCCAAATAATTTCTTCCCAAGATCCTTCAAAGAAAACTCCTTGTTTTGGGAGAGCATTTATCTGTAGCTGAAAATCAAATTTATCAACTTTCTGGATAAGTGATTGAACTTTATCTTCTATCCTGTTCATTCTGTTATTGAGAGAATAACCTTTTAATAAATAATCTTTTAATATTTTATTCGCCCATATACGGAATTGCGTTCCCTGAATAGAATTAACTCTGTATCCGATCGAAATGATCATATCCAGGTTGTAATGAATTAATCCTCTTGAAACAGTTCTATTACCTTCCTTTCGAACTGTTCGGATTTTCCGAACAGTTCCTTCTTCATCAAGTTCTTTTGTCTGGAAAATGTGTTTTATATGTTCACTTATATTTGCTTTACTGCTTTGGAAAAGATGTGCTATTTGAACCTGTGTCAACCAAACGGTTTCTTCTTTAATTCTTACTTCTATATGCGTAGATGATTCATCTGGTTGATATAATATTATTTCATTTTTCATCTATCCCTCTCCTTTTATTTTAGCTTGCAAAAAAGGAATATAACAAAGGCAAAGTATCATATAGTGACCTTTTGCTATTTTTTTTGGATTATTTTTAAATTATTTTATGCATTGGATAGGAGTTTTAATGGCAGACTCACCGATATTCTAGGCTTTTGATTACTTTTTGCCATGTAAAAGTAATGAAATAAAAAATATTTAGTATCAAATTTAAAGAAAGATTCTGAATCAAGTTCAGGGTGACAAGTTAAAACTCTGATTTAAAGTGAAACTTAACATCCGGGAATTTCTCTTGAGCTCTTTGCAAACTCCAAGCAGTTTCGGCTAAGAAAATATCACTCCCTTTCTTATCTTCAGCAATGAAAAAACTATTCTTCTGCTTGAATTCGTTCAACTTCTTATCATCATCGCAAGTAATCCAACAAGCTCTATAGAGCGCCAAAGGTTGAAACCTACACAATGCAGAATATTCATGCTCTAATCTATATTTAATAACCTCAAATTGAAGATTCCCCACAGTACCAATGATCTTCTTGTTATTCGCAGTTCTGATAAACAACTGAGCAACACCTTCATCCATAAGCTGAAGAATACCTTTGTTCAATTGCTTAGATTTCAATGGGTCTGCATTTTCAATATACTGGAACATCTCAGGAGCAAAATTAGGAATTCCTATGAAATTAAGTGCTTCACCTTCTGTGAAAGTATCACCGATCTTAAAATTACCCGTATCAGGAATACCAACAATATCACCAGGATACGCAACCTCAACGATCTCCTTCTTTGAAGCCATAAAAGAAGTAGGGTTATTGAATTTAAAATTTCTCTTTAGCTTTGTATGGTAATAATTCTTATTTCTTTCGAACATACCTGAAACAACCTTTACAAAAGCTATCCTTGATCTATGATGAGGGTCAATATTTGCGTGTATCTTAAAAACAAAACCAGAAAATTTTTCATCTTCCGGATGCATCTCTTTCACGTCTGTTTCAACAGGTTGCGGATGCGGAGCTATCTCAGTAAAACAATCAAGTAAGTCCCTTACACCAAAGTTATTCAATGCACTTCCAAAGAACACAGGACAAATATCTCCGTTGAGATAATCCTGTTTTTCAAACTCATCATAAACACCCGAAACTAATTCAAATTCTTCTCTGAATTTCTCTACATCTTCGCCTAACTTATCATCAAATATTTTATCATCTACACTTTCAACAGATATTGAGGCTCCTTCATCATTTGCAACCTGAGAATTTCTGTCGAACATATCGAGTTTCTTATCATATTTATTATAAACTCCTTTAAAATCAACTCCCATACCGATAGGCCAACTTAAAGGGGTAACTTTACAATTGAGTTTTAATTCTATTTCATCGAGAAGTTCTAAAGCATCTTTACCCGATCTGTCAAGCTTGTTGATAAAGAACATCATCGGAACTTTTCTCATCTTGCAAACTTCGACAAGCTTCTCTGTCTGCCGCTCTACACCTTTTGCAACATCAATGACGACTATAACACTATCTGCTGCAGTTAAAGTTCTAAAAGTATCTTCTGCAAAATCTTTGTGACCCGGAGTATCAAGAATATTCACTTTATAATCTTTATATTCAAATCCCATAACAGAAGTAGCTACAGAAATACCTCTCTGTCTTTCAATTTCCATAACATCTGAAGTCGCTGTCTTCTTTATTTTGTTCGATTTAACAGCACCTGCAACTCTGATAGCACCACCAAATAATAATAATTTCTCTGTAAGTGTCGTCTTACCTGCGTCAGGGTGACTTATAATTGCAAAAGTTCTTCTTCTGTGTATTTCTTGAATTCTATCCATGATAACCTTAATTTTTAATAGCCATAATACCCGTGCAAAAATACGTGTATTTAATGATTTTGTCAATATTTATGGTTTTTAAAAAAGGGGACGAATAGAAATCGTCCCCTACAGCGGTTATTGAATATCGTTTTCTATCTTTTCCAAAACTCGTATTTTCTCTTTATAACTACGAATTATATAAACTTTCTTCTCTTCCTTCAAATCATCAAGCATCTTATAATATTCTTCTCTGTGATTCTTATTAAAATTCCAGATCCATTTGTAAAATTCCAGATCAAATTTTTCTCTACAGCCTTCAGCCATGTCAGATCTTTTCTTTAAAAAATATCTACCAAGTATCATTCTCTTAAAAGCATTATATAAACATCTTGCTCTAGAGAAATCGAAATAAAATATTGTATCAGCTCTTTTGAATCTTTTGTCTAGAGTACTATTAAAATTACCATCCATTACCCAGCTATCTTGTGAAATTAGCTCATCAACTTTATTATGCCACTTTTTGCTCTCAGTCATCTCCCATCCGGGTAACCAAAAATGAACATCAAGATGGATAATTGGAAGATCTAAGATTTTACTCAGTTGTTTTGAGAAAGTGGATTTACCTGCTCCACCACTGCCTATTATCAGAATTCTTTTCATTTTTACTATATTTTAGAATTACATTTCTTCTCTTGGCTTTTCTCTTCTCTCTCTCTTAAGTGCAGAAAATGCCCAGAAAAATAGCACTAAAAATATTGCATCGAAAAATGCGAATGGCTTCCAAAAATATGGGATCCCTTGATCAAACCAATGATAGAAAACTACAGAACAAAAAGATACTTTTAACAGAATACCGTATGGTATTAAATTTTCATTCTTTTTTGGATCAGTTGCGATCTGTAGGAACATTATACCGAAAGTAATCAATAACAATGCAGGAAAATGTATATAGCCTACATGGTTAGGTTGAGTCACTTCATAATAATCAAAGATATTCATTGGAAACATTAAAAAATATAAACCAAGAAGACCATCATATAATCCTCCAACTACGAACAATATTGATACAAGTTTAAAATTCTTCATTTTATCCCCCAAACTGTTATTGTCATTGTGTTTACTTATCCTGTCATCCTGAATTTATTTCAGGATCTATCTTTTCGTTATTCGGGGACGATAAGAAATCGTCCCCTACAAATTACGAATTTCTTCTCCGCTTTATTATTCTTCGCAGAATATTTTTAAAATTTTCTTTTCTATATTTTGTAAATTCATCGCTGTACAACTTTAGACCCAGATTCCTGAACCCGTTCCTCAACTCTTCAGCTGTCATTTTCTTAGGTAAGAAATTCACATCGAATAATGTACATTTTTCCCATGCACCTTTTTCAATGATCCTATCTTCTTTTTCCAATCTTTCGTAAAGAGGTGTTCCCGGAAAAGTCGTTTGAATAGTTATCTGTACTTCATGTAATTCAGTCTCTTTCACAAAGTTAAACACTGAATCAAATATACTTATATCATGCTCATCCAAACCTAATATAAAACATCCGTTGACACTTATACCATAACTTTGGATCTTTGTAATTGCATCTTTATATTTATTGAATTGCTTTGATTTCCAGTTACTTTTAGTCTCTATTCCATCAAGTGATCCTAATTCAGGGCTTTCAAAACCTATAAGAACCTGAGCACAGCCACTTTCACTGAGTAATTTAAGTAATTCATCGTCATCAGCCAAAGAAATATCCGTTTCAGTGAACCAACGTATCTTCTTTTCCTTTAGCTGTGGAAGCAATTCTTTCCAGTATTCTTTGTTGATAAAAGTATTATCCTCGGCAAGCTCTATCATCGGGTGTTCCCAGATAGTCTTGATCTTATCAATCTCAGCAAGAACTTTATCCATCGGTTTCTGCTTATACTTTTTTGTTATTAATATAGAGCTTGCACAGAACTCACATGAATGAGGACAGCCTCTGCTGGTTTGAATTGTCAGACGATTGTATTTTTCTATATCTAGGAGTTCGAAAGCCGGCATCGGAGAATCTTTAAGATCAAATTCTTCTTCTATACTGCCGTAAAAATCTTTTAAATTATTAGCTTGAACATCATTGATTATATCTAACCAATGCAATTCCCCTTCACCGATCAATACTGCGTCACAATGTTCTTTTGCTTCTTCGGGTAAACAAGTTACATGAAGTCCGCCTAGGATCACTGGAACTTTGAGAGACATGATATTATCTGAAAGTTCATAAGCTTCTTTTATCTGGGCAGAAAAACTTGAAATTGCTATCAGATCAAAACCATTTATTAAATTATTGAATTCTTCTCCCTCTGGAAGTTGATGGTCTTCTATATATTCAATGGCATGCTCTTTCGGTATCATTCCTGCTAAAGTTAATAATCCTAAACTAGGTAGAGATGCTATTATATTACTTCTATCAACAAACCCGGGAAGAGTTAAACCTAACTCCAGAAGTTCTTTATCAACAACTCTTATGCCACTCATTGCAATCAAACCAATTTTCATTGTATCATTCCTCCGAATATAAAATATCCTATACCTGATACTAAGCTCACTACCGGTATAAAAAATAGATGCCTGAAAGGTTTTTTATAAGCTGAGAGAAAACATACAGTTGGCATAGCTATTGCCCCTATGATAAACAGCCAAGCTATAACAGCATCATTTACTTGAAGTTCGTAAACTTTCACACTCAAAGCATAGCTTATATTGATAAATGCCAGCCCAAAGAAAGATATATGACCCAATCTCATCATCCTTCTTCTCCAGGAACTATACCCTCCTGCCCAGTCTTCACCGTGGAAAAACAGACCTAATACTGCTCCTGTTACAAACCCAAGTGCTATACCGATCCAAGCTGCATAAAAATTAATTAAACCCATATTCATTCCTGTAATATTTACATTTTATCACATAATAAATGATACTTACAACTTTAATATGCTAATAATTTGTATCCAAGTCAAGAAAACAAAATTAAATTTCTGAATTCATAAACGGGAGACCGTGGGAGGTCTCCCCTACGGTTTTAATTTTAAATTCTAACTTCTAAATTATTTTTCTATGGACTTTATGCCTATATTTCCTTATCATATTAGTCTGCAATAATTAACAACTGTGCTTAAATGAAATTCAATACAATTATCAAAATATCTAATAATTACTTCAAGAAGAAAAATCGGTTCAAACTACACGTGTTCATCGTATTCCTTCTCATGTTCTATATGCTGTTCTTTTTAATAACATTTTCTTCAACATTTCATAAAACTATCAGAAAAATATTCAGTACCGAAAGTAATACATTTGTCACGGTAGTTCCTAAAGAGCTGGATCTTGCTTTTATTAAAATAAACACTCCTTCATTTCTCGGCAAAGGAGAATTAAGCGATAAAGATGTAACTTATTTCGAAAATATTGAGGGTGTTAAGCAAGTCAGTCCGACTTATAGCCTTGAGGCTCCTTCTATTTTGAAAGGAAGGTTTTTTGATATGGCTTATGGTACAGATCTTTCTGTGTTTGGAGAAGAAAGGCCGTTTGAGGGAAAGTGGTATAACAAGAATGATATTAAGGTTGTTAGAGCTATAGTATCATCTAAACTCTTGGATATCTATAACTCCAGCTTTGCACCGGCTAATAATCTACCTAAGTTATCTGAGAAAATAGTGGTCGGAAGAAAATTCAAACTGACTATGGGTAAAAACAGCTTTTCCGAGTCAGAGAAATCAATTTCAACTTCCGTTATAATAATAGGAATGGATTCAAATGTTGAATTCCTTGGAATAACTTTACCTGCTGTAATACTGAAAAAAATTGCAAAAGAACTGAATACTCCAATAAGTATCTCTAATATAAAATTATTTTTTAATACCTCTGTTGAAATGATAAAAGCATCTAAAACGATTACTTCGAAAGGATATAAAATAAAAGAAAATGAGAACGACATTTTCAGAACTTTGAATAATTATCTGTCCAGGATCGATGTTATTTTATTTCTGCCCATAATATTTATTTTGATCATAATTTTCATATTTATTCAAAATCAGCTTAAATACATGCTGCTGAACCTAAAAAGAGAAATGGGTATCCAGATCGCAATGGGAGTTTATTACCTTGATGTTATCAAAATTTGGCTGTTTCAATATACAAAATTTATTCTCTCCGGGATGATCGCCGGTGGAACTATGGCTTATCTGACAGTAAAGATATTAACAAATTCCTACACTGATAAGGTAATTTCAAATATGATCCAACTTGAATATAATATTGAGATATTTGCTATATCTTCATTCGTGATAATATTTTTAACATTGGTATATATGTATTTTAAAATATTGAGTTTTTTCAAAAAAAACAGTGTAGTTCAGCTGATGACGAAAGAGTAGGCTACTTCGTAGCCTCGAATAAAACTAATGCTGCGGCGACTGACGCATTTAAAGATTCCACATTATTTTTAAGATCGATACGGACAAGATCATCACATTTTTCTTTAACCAATCTTCTCATCCCTTTTCCTTCATTACCGATCACAATAGCACTTTTTGCTGAGTAATCAAACTCCCTGAAATCCTTATCTCCATTCATATCAGTACCAACGACCCAAAATCCCATATCTTTGAGAGAATCTAAAGTTTGTGCAATGTTCTTTAC
>WTAK01000325.1 GCA_013139625.1 Candidatus Delongbacteria bacterium
CTTCAAAAAAGGGATTAAATGAAATTGAATTTCTCAGGTTTAAGCCCTTGGGAAGAGGAATTGATCGATATAATGCAGAGAGAACTACTTTTGAGCAAAATATTAAATTGATCCCACTGTTAATAAAGATGTCAGAGAAGTATAAGATCACTGCAAAAATTGACTGTTCTTTTGTACCGATGTTATGTTATCATAAACCGCCTAAGGAATTATTATATTCCATGGCAACTTACGGATGTGAAGCAGGAAATGTTCTTTTGGGTATAAAAAGTAACGGAAAGGTCAGTGGTTGTTCATTTTTGGAGTCAGAAGGATTGTCTGTACTTGATCTTCCAAAGAAATTTTCAAATTCATTTCAAAGAGAAAGAACTGTCGCAAATAATATTTCAGAACCATGTAAATCATGCGACTATTTAGATATTTGCAAGGGTGGGTGTCACGGGATATCTTTGCATATTTCAGGAGTTTATGAAGACCCAGATCCTTATTGTCCGTTTGTTGAAGAATATAGAAATAAAAATAGAGAGAAGAAATGAAAAATAAGATTACTATACCCGGTATAATAGTTACTATCCTAGCCACAGTATTTTTTAGTTGGGGGATCTACCAATTGATCTATATTGCTGATTATCCTCAAAAAATAACGGATAATGATATTTTAAACAATGAAATTGAAGCATTTATTAATTTGAAGTCTATTATTTCGGCTCAAGATAAATTTTATACTAAAGATCTTGATGAAAATGGTGTTAAGAATTATGCAGAATTTCTCCCACATCTTTGGATTTACGCTCGTAAAGGTATAGAACCGTTAGAATTAAAATTAATCTCTGAAGAAATTGCTTTTTCCAAATCTTCTCATGATGGTTATAAGGGATATATATATACGAATTTACATAAAAAACAAATAAAGCCTGATGAGCTTGAAGATATTAACTATGAAAAAGAATGGGCTGTAATTGCTTATCCAAAGAGTATGAACATTACAGGAAAATTGATTTTTATCGCAAACAATGATAATGAAATATTTGCTAAGAAAAATGTATACAATACGAAGCTCTATCCGACCGCTCCGGAGAAATATGGTTGGGTAAGGATCAGTTCAGAAGATGATGTGAGGAGAGCTTTTTAACTCTCCAATATTTATCGAAATAATCAAAATATTTTAGTTGCATAAGCACTTCTGTTTCATTATATTGGTGTGCGCTACGTGAACGGTTAATTAATTAAGCATGAGTTAACTATGAGACTTTGGCAGTTTATCAAGGCTGATAGACAATGAAAGTGACGAAAATAACTTAAAAAATAAATGAAAGCGGAGAAGAAATGAAAACCATTAGTGCAAAACATACCGATATCGACAGAAAATGGTATGTTGTAAATGCTGAAGGTAAAACTTTAGGTAGAATGGCAACACAGATAGCCGTAAAGCTAATCGGGAAAGAGAAGCCATTATTCACTCCTCACATTGATCTAGGCGATTTTGTTATCGTTCTAAATGCTGAGAAGGTTTTTCTAACAGGAAACAAAGAAACACAAAAAGAATATTTTCACTATACAGGATACCCTGGTGGTGGAAGAATGCAAACAGTAGCAGATGTTAGAGAGAAATTTCCAGAAAGACTTATCTCTAAAGCTGTTAGCAGAATGCTTCCAAAGAACAAAATGAGAGCAAGAAGAATGAAAAGATTAAAAATCTTTATCGGTAATGAACACACACATTCAGCTCAACAACCCCAGGAACTATAAAATCAAAAAGGAAATGATATAAATGAAAGTAAATGCTCAAGGATTTTTTACTGCAGTAGGCAGAAGAAAAAGCGCTACAGCAAGAGTTAGGATCAAGCCGGGTAAAGGTAAGGTCGTTGTTAACAATACTGAAAGCTTAGAATATTTTAAGAAGAAGATCCTTCAAATGGATCTTGAACAACCACTAGAGATCACTGGAAATATCGGCAAATTCGATATTTTTGTAAATGTAAGAGGTGGTGGATTATCTGGTCAAGCGGGTGCAACTCGTTTAGGTATTTCAAGAGCTTTAATAGCTTTTGATGCCGAATTAAAACCAAATCTTAAAGTTCAGGGTATGCTTACCAGAGATTCAAGAATGAAGGAAAGAAAGAAATTTGGATTGGCTGGAGCGAGAAAGAAATTCCAGTTCTCAAAGAGATAAACGATTCTGTAAAGACGCGATTTATCGCGTCTCTACTTTAAATAGAAACATGCTCATGATCTTCGATCGGGGTGCACTAATAAATGTGTGACGATCAAAGGGATGACTGAAGCATGATAATTCGTATGTAAATAATACGGATGCCTAAAAACCCCAAATCAAAAGGAGACAAAATGTCAAGAGTAACAGCACAACAGCTATTATTAGCAGGAGCACACTTTGGACATCTTTCTAAAAGATGGAATCCAAAAATGAAGCAGTATATCTTTACTAAGAAGAAAGGCATTCATTTGATCGATCTTAACAAAACAGTTAAGAAGGTTGAAGAAGCTTGTAACGCAGCTATGAAGATAGTATCAAAAAGAGGAAAAATCCTTTTTGTAGGTACAAAAGCTCAAGCCAAAGATCTTTTAAAAGAAGAAGCTCTAAGATGTGGAATGAACTGGGTTACTGAAAGATGGTTAGGTGGATTCTTAACGAACTTTCAAACTATCAGAAATTCTATCAAAACTTTAGAAGAATATGAAAAGAAAGCTGTTGATGGAACTTATGAGAAGATCAGTAAGAAAGAAATTATAATGATCGAAAAAGCAAAAACAAAACTTCATAGAGTTCTTGAAGGTGTTAGAACAATGAAAGTTATTCCTAACGCAATATTTGTTGTTGATACACAGAAAGAAACAATTGCTATCAAAGAAGCAAAGAAATTAAAGATACCTATTTTTGCTATCGTTGATACTAATTCAGATATAGACGGGCTTGATTATATCATTCCTGCAAATGACGATGCATTTAAATCTATTGGTTTGATCACAAAAGTATTTAGTGATTCTATCCTTGAAGCAAGTCAAGTTGCAAATATCAGAATGGCCGATGAAGGTAAGAGGCCAATGCCATCAGCTAAGAAATTTGAGCAAAAAAGAGCTCCGAAAAGACCTTTGAGAAAGCCGGCAGAAGAAGTTAAATCTGCTCCAAAAGCTGAAAAGAAAGTTGAAGCTCCAAAGGTAGAAGAAAAGAAAGAAGCACCTGCAAAAGCAGAAGAGAAATAAATAACAATTAGCAAAATTTCGGAGATAAATTATGGCAGATATAACAGCAAAAATGGTTGGAGATCTGAGAAAATCTACTGGTTCCCCAATGATGGACTGTAAAAAAGCACTTACTGAAGCAAATGGTGATATAGATGAAGCAATTAGGATCCTTCGTGAAAAGGGAATGGCTAAAGCAGCTAAAAGAATCGGCAATGAAACTAAGGAAGGTAGAATATTCTGTCAAGTTTCTGATGATTCAAAAACGGTTTCTATGCTTCAACTAACTTGTGAGACTGAGCCGGTTACTAATACTGAAAAATTTATTGAGTTCGGTGAAAAAGTATCAGGTTTAATTTTTAATGGTGAAATAGCAAAAATTGAAAGTGATGAAATGGCTGAAGAACTAACAGAGGTTAGATCTAAACTAGGAGAGAACATCACGATAAAGGATCATTCAAGATTAGTTGGCGATAAAGTTGCTTACTATGTTCATTCTAATAAGAAAGTTGGTGTAGTACTTGATCTTGAAGTTGAAGATCAATCTAAGGCTTCTGCTGATTCTATTAACGAACTTGCAAAGAACCTTACTCTTCAAATCGCTTCTTTAGCACCTAGATCAATTTCTGAAGCAGATCTTGATCCAGAATTTGTTAAGAGCGAATTAGAGTTAATTAAATCTATGCTTAAAGAAGATCCTAAGAATAAGAACAAACCTGAAAATATTCTTGAGATGATAGTTCAAGGTAGAAAAGGTAAAATACTTGCAGAGGTTTGCTTACTTGAGCAAGAGTATGTAAAAGATAAGATGCAAGTGAAAGAACTTATTGAATCAGTTGCAAAGGAAGCAGGAACTAAGATAACTGTGAAGAAATTCGTTAGATACCAAATTGGTTAACAACTTTTAAAGGCTTTGAATTTTCAAAGCCTTTTTTTTTTGAATTCGTTTTAAAAAGCATTAAACTTTAAAACTTTTTAAAACAAATTCGTATCATTAAATTGATGATTAAAAAATTGGAGATATTATGGGTGCAAAGTATAAAAGAATATTATTAAAACTATCAGGCGAAGCATTAGTTGGAAGTCAAGGTTACGGGATCGATCCGGAAGTTATGAAAAATACTGCGAAACAGGTCAAGGAAATATATAACCTTGGAGTTGAGATTGGTATTGTTATCGGTGGTGGAAATATATTCAGAGGTCTCAGTGATCATGCTAAGAATATGGACAGAGTTCAAGCTGATCAAATGGGTATGCTTGCAACTATAATAAATTCTATTGCTATTCAAAATGCACTCGAGCTTGAAGGAATTGAGACTATTATTCAAAGTGCTGTTCCAATGCAATCTATTGCAGAACCTATTATTATAAGAAAGGCACTTAGACACTTTGAAAAAGGTCGTATTGTGATCTTCGGAGGTGGTACAGGTAATCCATACTTTACTACCGATACAGCTGCTGTTCTTAGGGCAAGAGAGATCGGGGCAGAGATCATTATCAAAGCAACTAAAGTTGATGGTGTTTATGATTCTGATCCTGTTAAGAATCCTGATGCTCAAAAATTCGATACTATTTCATATATAGATGTACTGAATAAGAACCTAAGAGTTTTAGATACTACTGCAATAAGTTTCTGTATGGAGAACAACCTGAAGATAGGAGTTGTTAATCTTCTTAAGGAAGGTCATCTTCTTAGATTTGTTCAGGGGGAGAAGATCGGTTCTATTGTGAATTAGGGAGTCATACTAAAAATTAATCCCATTCGGTAAGGTGCCATGATATGCTTTGAAGCTTCCCAAGTCCAGTCATCATAGAAAAGATCTTCGAACTTAACATCTGCAACAGGGGAACCACCATCAAAGAAAAGAGTAAGTTTCATATCTTCATTAACTTTGTAGTCAAAACCGATCATCTGGTAGAACGGTGCAAATAAAAAATCATTATCACTTCCGTATGTTTTAGTTCGATCTTCTGTATCATAAGAAGCAGTCCATCCGCAGAATCCTACTCCAACTCCATACCAAGCATCAGTTTTTTCATTAATAGAATATACATATTTTCCACCAATTCTGAACATTGTAGTGACCATATAATAATAAACA
>WTAK01000082.1 GCA_013139625.1 Candidatus Delongbacteria bacterium
GTTGATAGTGAAAATAATCATATGCTGACAGAAAATCATAAGAATAGCATAATGAAGTACCGATCACTCCATTTTCTATTATTTGTTGCTTTATTAGATCAATACCATTAAGCTGTGCATCCATTGAATGCCATTCAATATCCTTTGCATAGAAATAGTGATATGTATCTGAGAATCTTTCAGGCTGAGCAAAATCCGGAGCATCAATTTCTCTAACAAAACCTTCTCCTCTGGACATATAGGCAGAAGTAACTAGATAATCACCCCTGTTATGTGTTTCAAGGCCTTCACCATCCTCAGGATATATGTCTTGATTATAAAAATCATTAAAACCATTCCACCAATCCAAGTGCTTTTCTGATAAATTAGGCTCACCTATCTCTCCAACAGCATCCCAGATCCCTGACATTTTCATATTTCCTTCAGCAGCAGAACATACTGCCATACACCAGCAAGTACCGGTAACCTGTTCTTTCACCGGTGTTACCATATTACTTCCATAAGCTGTTCTCAAATCAAAAGTTACAGGCAAAGTATTTATCCATTCTACAGGATATGCATCACTATTTATAATATTTCCACCATTGTCTTCTATAACAAATTTAATTTCTCCGGTCGTCAATTCTGTTTCGGCAGGGACTGTGCCAAGAAATTGATAAATGTTTATCTTGGATGATGTAAAAGTTATCTCAGTTTCTGTAACAAATCCATCTTTACTGAAATAACCTACACACGAAGATATACCTGAATGATCAGAAAGTAATAAACTAATGTTTGCATCATTATTTATCTGAACGATATTTCCTAAAACTTTTTCAATTAGCGGGTTCCAATCATCAGTAACAAATTCTATAGTGTAATTACTAGTAGTTAACGTATTTCCAGAAGGGTTAGTTATATCAAAATAAATACTTCCAACTGCAGCAGAATCTTTTGCTGGAATTATACACAACCAGGATTCATCTCCTTTTGACTGTGTCAGGTCAATATCCGTATATGTTGCACCTCCATCAAAGCTGTAATGACCTACTGCTGTTTCAATATATGTTTTATCATAAATATCTAGATATATATCCATATCGTAATTTATAAATCCACCTAGTATCGGAAATATGCTTTCAGTTGCATAAATTCTATTTAATGTTGGAGAATCTGCATTTACAAATATTTCCACATCATCAAAAAACCATTGGTCATTATAATCACCAACATAATGCCATCCGATCTGAATATTCTGCCCTGCAAAATCATCTAGAGATGCAAACACTTGATTATAGACATTTTCTTCGGGAACAGTACTGCTTATCTGAGTCCAAGTGGTGCCACCATCTGTTGTTACAGAAACTTCATGACTACCGATGAATTCGACCCACCTACTCGTTTCCCAAAATGATAATAATATATTAGTTTCAGATGGAAGCGATATGACAGGAGAAACAAACCAGTCATCCTGAGTTCCTGAGTCATCAAGATGCCCCATGTGATAATCTCCTGTGTGTGGTGTCGGATAAACACCACTAGTGTATAAATACTGCCATCCTGCACCAACAGTTTCTAAGCTCCATCCCTCAGTATTAAATGGATCAGTCTCAAAACTTGTTTTAAATATCAGAAAATCATTCGACCAAGATATCGGATATTCTCCAGAGAGTCCTGTATTTCCCTGATCATCTTCTAAATTAAACCGAATAATTCCTAAAGTACCATCTGCTTGGCCGGGGACCGAACCTGTGAATAACATTGTACTTTTAGTCATTTCTAAATTAAACGGAGTCCAAGTAGTACCACTATCAAAAGAATATTCCCCGATTAATGGAGAAACTACTGAATTTTGATCTTGTAGCAGTAAGCCAACGTTTGCATTCAGGTTAGAAAAAGCCTCTGTTCCAAATACATTTCTAACGTAAGGTATATATGTGTCAACACCCTCATATTGAGATATTAAAATTGAAGTTATGTGCTCATGTTTATCTCCATCATCGGTAATATATGTTTCCCACGTTCCGGCACCACCCAAATAACTGTGTGTATTTTCAACAGCACTTGAAGTTACTTGCGCTGGATATCCCTCAGCATCAGGTACTACAGCAACCCAGAAATTGTCATTCAGCACAATTGGTGAAGTTAAATAATGGTCGTTAAAATCAACTATCGAAGTAAGCCTTCCTTTTTCATATAAAATAGTTGTACCGTCTTTATCGTAAATTTTAAAACCAAAAGTATAACCATCGCTGTATAAATATGATGTCACGGCATGTAAACTGATAGGATATTCAAACCCAAAATCATTTACATTGTAATAAACAGCTCTCTCTTCCTGAATAATAGGCGCATAGTATGGTGCTCCTAGATAATCTTCCCAAGTTGAATCTTTACTTGAAAGTTCAGCGATATTTTCCAACAACTCTCTGTTCCCATACCATTCTTGTGCGAATATACTGACTGTTAACAGCAATAATGTGATTGTGATAATTTTCTTCATTTAAACCTCAATTGTTTTGTTAGCCTATATTAAGTATAGTAACGATGGTATTACAAATTAACAATGACTTTTATTTCATAAGAATCATTTTATTAGTTGATTGCCTTACTCCATTAACTTCAAG
>WTAK01000084.1 GCA_013139625.1 Candidatus Delongbacteria bacterium
TTATCATCAAACCAAGGATTGCCACAACCATAAATCAAGTCTAATTGGGACTTATAAATCATTTCAATGGCTAAATCACCATAATTATTTCGGTCATCATTATGACACACAAATCCAGCTGGTGTAGCATGATTAAATGGAACTGAAGTTACTAAACCAATACTTTTATTATTATTATTTGCTCTTTCTGCTATATGTTCTAGCTTATTATTTTTAGAATTAGTGCCAATGTAACCCTTATTTGTTTTATTCCCAGTTGATATTGCTGTTGCTGCAGCAGCAGAATCAGTAAAATAATACTTACAATAATTGATTAAAATCCAATTCAACCATGTGTTATAACCTCTATTTTGTCCAGAATACGTAGACATAAATAGTTTAATAGGAAACTTATCATATTCTTGCATCCCTAATTCCCCATATTCATAATAACTCGTTACATCAATGTGGTTTTTACCACAACCATCACTTATCATTAAAATAATATTCTTAATATCGTGAGATTGAGGAACCAAAATATTTGTAAAAATAAAACAACTAACAAAAAACAACTTCATTTTCATACAAAGTCTCCTAATTTAATTTCTTTATATTAACTTCATCAATATTTAAACTACTTACCATATTAAATTTTCTGTGATTATTTTTAGGTTTGTAGATATCCTTTAAATTGTTTCATTTTTGAATGAGTTAGCATTATATTTTATTTTACATGAAATATAATCATCTACACCACGAGAAAAACAAAAAGCCAAATTATATTTAAAATCATCTAGTATTTTTTCGTCATGAATATTTGTCAGTAAAGAAAAATTTTCGTAGAAGCTTTCTTCATTATGCAATTCGTCACGAATGAATTTTTCTAGAGGATAATTTTGATGCTTCATTGAAGATAAATAATCATTTTTAAATGATATTAACAAGTCTTTAAATGTAGTTTCTTTGCTGATCTCGCCTTTCTGTATAAGTAATTTATTAATTACATTATTTAAGTCTCCTCCAAATTTGGATAGAATTGGAGTCCTCAATAAAATATTATCAGAAACCTCAAATGAAGATTTCTTAAACAACGCAATTATAGATGATGTAAGAACAATAAACAATGTTTTATCATTGCTATTACTTAATCGAATAAGTTCTTTGCTGATTGAGTCGCCAAAATCAATGCTTAACTCATCACTGGAATAGTCTTTGTGAAAATATTCTCCCAATTCTACACCAGACAATTTATCTGTCCAGAATTTTTTTTCTTCAACTTTTTGATGTAATGATATGTTCGTATCTATACTCAGATGTTCTCATTTTCCATATTTAATTAATGTTTCAACAAAAAATAAATAATTTTATACCACTTGTCAAGTTTTATATAAACTATAATATTCCAATTTTGTATCCTTTTGACATTAAATCTTTATCTTTTGTAATACCTATTGAAGTATTATTCAAACCCAAAGGTTTGAATATATTTTCTTCCATATATTTTTCATAAGACATCTCAGATACTTTTTCAATAATTAGACCCAGAATATCATAATTTATAGTTGTGTATTCGAACTTGCTTCCTAGTTCATGACTTAATTCTATTCCATTAATATTTTGAATCGTTTGCTCTAATGAATTATCCTTATTGCTCTTTTGTATTGAACAAATGGTATTCCAAGGAATACCATTTGTTTGATGGATGAGATGTGATAGAGTAATATCAACGATTTTATCTTTATATTTAAATTGAAGCCAAGGTATATAAATTGAAATAGAATCATTTTGATCAAGCATACCCTCTTTCTCTAGATTAAGAACTGCAAGGGCTGTAAAAGCTTTTGACGTTGATCCTAGTTCATAATTTATTTTTGAAGTTGTTATTTTTATATTTCTTAAAACAGTATAATCAAAATTATTTAAGATTTCATTATCTTCCGTGATTAGTACTAGTGTAAGTTCGGGTATGTTTTTCACCTTTTCAAATTCGAAGATTTTACTTTCAGTACTTTGATAAGTATCAACATTTAATTCTCTCGAAAAAAGAGAAATATTCAATATGATTTTTAATAGGATTATAGATATTTTAAATTTCAAAATGATCCCTCTAAATTATTAATAATCAAAAGTCATTGAGTACGACTCATTTTTTTTAAAATCATAATTATTTTGTACTCCGGCACATCCTCCAATAAACCCTTTAATATTTCAGGATCAATACCGGTATTTTCAAAAGCATGCCATGAACATTCATGGAATAATTTATGCTGTGGGTCTAATAATTCTGCTTCATAATATTCTTTATCTTCCAAAACACCTGAAGCTTGAACGTAATTTGGATTCTTAATTAGCTCTTCGCTTATTCCGAATTCTTTCAATTCTTCATCTGTATAAAAATCAATTAGTTCTTTACCATCTTTCAATGCATTCCTGAACTCTTCAACATTATCTGCATTAGGTACTCTAATAGCCATACCTATAACTACAATTCCCGCTCTGTATATATATTTTCATTTTTAATATCGGTCAATTAGTTTTAATCTCAATTTATTTATTATAATATAGGCTATAGTAAGTAAAGCTACAATCCTAAATTGCTAATGAAATCCCATCTCCTCTAGGGTCTGTACAAGAAAATACTTTTTTAGTATTTGAAATATAACCCGACATTTGAGTAACTCCCATTCTAGAAGAATATTTACCTAATACTTTAATTTGTATATTAAATTCATTTTTAGTATTCTGCAATTGCTTTAAATTTTCTTCAACGAATAAAATATTTTCATTTGTTTTTTTTGATGAAACATTACCATAAAAAAAGCGTGGAGAATCTATAGCTGTTTGAGGATCTATATTTTGATGCAATATTTTAATCAGGATTTGAGCTAAAGTTTGTATTTGAGAATATCCTCCTGTTGTACCTAAAATAAGAGATGTTCCATTTTCTTTAGTGATATTAATAACATTTATTGTATGAAGAACTTTCTTGTTTGGTCCAATGACATTATTATCTTTATAGTCTAAAGAAAATCCTCTTGCTCTATTACTCATAAAAAAACCAAGATTATCTGGATCTATACATGAACCAAAGGGTGTAAAAATCGAATTCGTTATTCCAATCAAATCTCCATCTGCATTAGAAGCAGTCATTACAATTGTATTAGAAATATCTTGTGATATTATAGCTTTACTCTTTTTTATAATTTTAACAACTTCTAACATCGAATAATTTAAAATATTAGTATCAAATTTTGCTGAATTAAAACGATATTCTTCGATTCCACTTACTTTTATATACTCAACTACTGCTTCATATGCTTTGCAAAGTAGAAATATTGAGTTTTCATTTTCGAATTGCTCAATTCCTAAATATTCAATTGTTTTTAAATATAGAACTAGTTCAACCCAGGGGCAATTCCCAGAATGAACTCTTAGCTTAGATTTATTAAAATAAAACTCGTGGTACTCACCATCCTTTTCCCTAAATTCGATAAAATCTCTTTCTGAAAATAGATAATTTTTATTTTTATATAAATATTTAGTTAACCTATCCATAATTTGTCCCGAGTAAAAACTTCTAAAGCCTTCATTTTTAATTATATCATATATATTAAAATCACTTTTATTCTTAGAGTTTACTAAGTTATCATCTAATAGAATTCTCCAATTATCCATGTGTTTTGAATTCTCAATGTCATTTTTGAATTTACTAACAAAATAATTAATTTTAGGAGTAATAATAAGATTTTTATTAAAATCTTTCTCTAAATCAGACAAAATACCTTCGATATTTAATTTATACTTACGTACAATGAAATCTAAAGCACTTGGAGTACCATAAATCATTAGCGAATCGAAACCTCTTAATGGTACCGATTCATATCTAGTTCTGTAATACTCTAATGTTTGTTTTGATCCTGTAGAACCGGTACCATTAACAGTGATTAACTTGTCATTACATCCATCTACAATGCTTATCAAACAATCACCACCAAAACCACACAAATGTGGAAGATTCTCTTGAAGAGATAATAAGCAAGATAAGGATGCTTCTTTCATATTTCCAGTCTTGAGCATTCTACTCATTCCCATTGTCGATGATAAGTAATGGGGTGAAGCAATTGAAAATTTTGAACCAATTGCTATCGGTCTACTTGGATAGAGACTTTTTAAATTCATTATTGTACCCACGTGTATTTTCTAGTAAATTGAATTCTAAATATATTTCTACTTTTCCTTGTTATTCGAACAACTAATGCAACATCAATTTTTCTCTAAATGAAGAATATCAACAGAATGTCTTTGAATATAATTACCTTTAAGATATTCTTTATATAGATCCTTAAAATATTCACCAAAAAATTCTTCCCGAATTCTATCAGGTATGTATTCTTTAAAATATAATCCACTTGAAAGATTCCAAGCTTTAAAACTATCCATTGATGGAAATTCAATCTTTTTCTCAAAGTGAGAATATACTTTAATTGTAAATAAATTCGTTATCTTTCGAATAGCTGAGTTATTGAATCTCATATTTTTGAATGACACATTATTCGGAATAATTACCTTATATTTGTTACTTAACCTCACAAGAATTTCTTGTTTTATGCTATTATCAGAGATTATATGTTTGAAATTTGATGCTAAACTTAAATAAAACTGTCCCTTCTGTTTTAGTGCGGAATGTATTTTTTTCATTACTTTCTCTTCATTAGGTCGGAACCAATGAAATACACCTGTAGAAATCACATTGTCATAGTAATCACTTTTTATTGATTTTTTACTACATTTTAAAAAGTCTGAAACATAAAATTGTATATTTCTCGATCCATATCTGTTTCTAGCAAATTCAATCATATTATTGGATATATCTATTCCTAAATACTCTGAGACATTATCCTTTTTTATATAGTTTAAGGAATTACCAGTTCCACAACCTATTTCTAATATTTTTCCACTTATATTACTATTATTCAAAAGTTTCTCTACAATTTTTTTTTGAATATATTCAGATAACTTATTATAAGACACTGCATCTTCCCATATATTTCTCATTATTCTCCTTCCTTGACAGGTATTTTTGACTCAACATCTTAAGACCAACATACATTAAAATAAGTATAAGTTGTCTTATAATGTTTAGCATTATGTTGTAATTATTTCTCTAAACTCAACAGCACTAAAGATATACGCTGATTGTAATTAGCGATTATATACTCTTTATACAACTTGTGAAAGTAATCATCAACAAACATTTCTTGAATATCTATTGGAATATACTGCTTGAAATACAAACCACTTGCTAAATTCCAAGATTTGAATTTCTCGTATGATGAAAAACATATCTTTTTTTCAATATGTTCATATGATACTAATGTAAACTTCTTAGTTATGTTTTTTATTTCTTGATCATTAAACCTTATCGATTTAAACGATTTTTTAGAGGGAATATTAATATTGTATTTTTTACATAATTCTTTTATTATACATCTTTTAATATTGTTATTAATCTGAATCATATTGAAATCTGCTGCAAAACTTAATAAAAGTTTTCCTTTGGGTTTCAAAGTATCATAAATCATATTCATAACATCCACTTCATGCGGTCTAAACCAATGTAGAGCGCCTGAGCAAATTACATAGTCATTGTAATTTGCTAAAATATATTTCTTTTTTATCTTTAAAAAATCACCTACACAGAAATTCGTATTACTTGAGTTAAATCTATTTTTTGCAAATTGTATCATTTCTTTTGAAAGATCAATACCATTATATACAATAATATCCTCTTGTCTTATAAATGACAAAGCATTTCCTGTTCCGCATCCAACATCTAGGATTTTACCATGAATTTTATGATCTTTTAAAAGCAATTCAACATATTCTTTCTGAATTTCTTCTGAAATTAACATTATTTTTTCTGAGTTATTCCATAAATTTTTAATAATCTCCCCCTTTCAAATCAAATAAATACTTTATACTCTCTCCGGATATTATATTTCTTTCATAAATTTCAACAATTCTATAGATCCTATTTAGCAAACTTACATTGCTTGCTAAT
>WTAK01000026.1 GCA_013139625.1 Candidatus Delongbacteria bacterium
TTGATGGGGGAATGGCAAAGAATGATTATCTATGTCAGTTCCAAGCTGATCTTCTAGGGAAACCAGTGGAAAGACCAGCCATAAGTGAAGCAACAGTGCTAGGTGCCATATTTCAAGCCGGACTCACTATCGAATTTTGGAGTTCATTAGAAGAAATCGCATCATTGTGGAAACTTGATAGAAGGTTTGAACCGCAGATTTCGAAAGAGGAAAGAGATGAACTTTATTTAGGTTGGAAAAGGAGAAAAAGTAATGGAAAAAAATAAAGAAAAAAGAATGGCTGAAGCTATTAAATTATCCAAAATTGGTTTTTTCTCGTATCTATTCGACGGAACAATTCTTGAAATAGATCAAGCTGCATTCGATTTTTTTGAACTTGAAGAAATTTATGAAAATCTAGAATCCCTGAAGGGAAAAAATATTGAAACCTTGTTTCATTATAAAGGTGAAATAGGAAGATTAAGAAGGATCATAAAAGAGAAAAGGAAAGTATCCAATTTAGAATATACGATAAGGACTTTAAAAGGAATTGATAAATGGGGAATTCATAACAGTTACATTTTTACAGACGAGGAAACCGGAAAAGATGCTATACAAGTATGTTTTTATGACATTACCGAGCGAAAAAAGCAAGAAGAGGATAAATTAGCTCTGGAAAACAGACTTCGTCAATCCGAAAAACTGCAAGCAATTGGGCAGTTAGCAGGAGGTGTTGCACATGATTTTAACAATCAGCTAACGGGTATTGTTGGTTACGCTGATTTGCTACGGTATGCATTGCAGGATAATATAGAACTGTCACACTATGTTGATAATATCCTGATCGCATCAAAGCGTTCTGCAGACCTTACGAACCAACTGCTGGCCTTTGCCAGAAAAGGTAAGTACCTCTCTGTGGAGATCGATATTCATCGTACCATTATGGAAGTGATCTCACTTTTGCAACACTTCATTGATAAAAGAATAAGTCTCCAAGAAATCTTCAAAGCCAATCCATCAATAATAAACGGCGATCCGACCCAGATCCAGAATGCTCTTCTTAACCTAGCTCTCAATGCCCGTGATGCTATGCCTAAAGGTGGTGTATTGACTTTTGCAACAAAGATTATTGAATTAGATGAAATATTTTGTAGTTCAAAGGTTGATAAAATAGTACCCGGCAAATATATTGAAATAAGCATTATTGATACCGGCATAGGCATGCCCGAAGAAACGCAGAAGAGAATTTTTGAACCCTTTTTTACAACCAAAGAAGTGGGTAAAGGAACAGGTATGGGACTAGCTGCTGTTTACGGTACTATCAAGAATCATAAGGGTGCTATTGATGTTTACAGCAAGATTAACAAGGGTACAACTATTAAAGCATATTTACCACTTGCTTCATCTGTAGGTGAAATTAAAATAGAAAAGATTCCCGAATCTGTTACTTTTGACAAAAAGTTAAAAGTACTTTTTGTAGATGATGAAGATATTGTATGCGATATTGGAAAAGAGATGCTTGAGATGAGAGGTCATTCAGTATCAGTATGTAAAGATGGTAAAGAGGCGATCGAAACATATAAAAAAAATTGGCAGGATATTGAACTTGTAATTCTCGATATGGTTATGCCGAAGCTGGTAGGAGCTGATACATTTCATGCAATGAAAGAAATAAATCCTAATGTTAAAGTTTTACTGTCTTCAGGCTATAGTATAACCGGAGAAGCACAGAACTTACTTGATCAGGGAGCACAGGGATTTATACAGAAACCATTTACAATCGAAGAATTAACGAAAAGTATTGCTGAAATATTCCCTGTTGGTTCTTTTATTCAAATGTCTGAATAAGGGCAATGAGCAAAGGTAAATTGTAATGAATAAGTTAGAAGTTATTATAGCATTAGTATATCTCTTAATCGTAATCTCAATCGGGATCATCAGTTCTAGAAAAAGTCAGAACAAAGATCAGTTGTACTTGGCAGGAAATACTTTCTCATGGTTTCCTTTAGGTATATCCGTTATGATATCAGCATTCAGTGCTGTAAATTTTGTAGCATTCCCTTCAGAAATAATTCGGTTCGGTCCTGCAGTGCTTATTTCACTTCCTATTTTTATCATTGTACTATACCCTCTGTTTAAATGGTTTATACCATTTTTTAGGAAAAGAAAAAGTTTTTCTGCATACAGTTTTCTGGAAGAAAAGTACGATGCAAAAACTAAACATCTTGCAACGGTATTATTTGTTATATGGCGATTAATGTGGATCGCTGTTACTTTGTATGCCTCAGCCAAAATGCTGACTGTGTTTACTGGAATCCCTTTGTATATAATTATAGTTGTAACCGGGATTACAGCCTTATTTTATTCTTCAATTGGTGGATTCAGAGCAGTGGTAACTACCGATTTGCTGCAGTTCTTTATATTATTTGGAACAATATGTCTGACATTGGGTGTAGCCATCTACAACGGTTTTCTATCTATTGATTCTCTAGGAGGCTGGTTCTCAACACATCCTTTTCCGGATGATTTCTACTCATTCAATCCAAAAGTAAGAATTTCATTCTGGAGTGGATTAACCGGAACATTCATAGCTTTCATGGCAAGATATGGTGCAGACCAGATCACTATTCAAAGATATATGGCGGCTAAGTCCGATAAAGAAGCGAGAAAAGCAATTTTACTGAATGCCGGAGCTGCTCTTGTTATTCTGACCCTTCTTTTACTCTGGGGGATAACAGTAACACTTATTCCTGGTCAA
>WTAK01000129.1 GCA_013139625.1 Candidatus Delongbacteria bacterium
TCAGAAATTTATCGAAATGATTTAGGAATATTTGTAGATATAAATGCTGGATTAACAG
This sequence comes from Candidatus Delongbacteria bacterium, assembly GCA_013139625.1. Lineage (GTDB taxonomy): Bacteria > UBA4055 > UBA4055 > UBA4055 > UBA4055 > WTAK01. Next base: position 59 of record WTAK01000129.1, read on the forward strand.
ATGTTCTGTATAGTTCTGCTTCTTGGGGAGATTATGATAATGATGGAGATTTGGATATTTTTCTAAGTGGTGAGGTAGACTATCCGAATAATATTTCCAAAATTTATCGAAATAATTCAATAATACCGAATACAATACCAAATTCCCCATTAAATCTTGAGTTCACTCAAGATCAGAATGAATTTAATTTTAGTTTTGATACTGCAACAGATTCCGAGACTCCTAGTGCAGGTCTAACTTACAATATAGATATAAACATAGAAGATGACACGATTAAAACAGCTTCATCAGATCTTTCAACAGGATACAAAAGACTTTCTTCAATGGGAAATATACAACAAAACACATCATGGACTCTAGATATAGAAGTGCCTGTGGAGACGATACCACAGCAGTTATTTAACTTGAACTGGAAAGTCCAGGCAGTTGATAATTGTTTTGCAGGATCTCCTTTTGCGTCAAAGAACGATACTATAATAAACAGAAACCTGATCACAGTTCCAAAAGAGACAATGATTGCTTCTGACGCACTTACATGGGAATATGTAATGCCTTCGGACTCGATTGCATCCTACACGCTTCAGTTGAGCGACGATAGCTTATTCACAGATTATTTTGAGACATCTTTCCCGACAGCAAAAGATAATAAAGCAGTTTATTTCGGAGTTGATCTTGAGTCCTTAGGTATTTTAGACAGCCTTGAAAATAACGGAAGGTACTTTTGGAGAGTCAAACCGGAGCATGTAAATCCGGTTATTTCTACAGGATTTAAATTGTACCCAGATAGATTTATCTATAATCTTACTTTTTCTGTACCATCGCCAGTTGATATTGATGTTGTTGGAGAATTTGTGACGCTTTCATGGAATACAACTAAAGATGCTGAGAAAGGCGAAGTATATAATGTTTATAGTACGAATGATCCGTATGCTATTTTTCCTGATGATTGGAGTTTTGAAGTTACTTTGTCAACGACACAATGGATAACAATGGCAAGTGGGTTAAAGAAATTTTATTGTGTAACTGCGACTAGCGGTAAATAAATATTCGTAGGGACAACCTCCCACGGTTGTCCACGAACATTCCAAAAAGCCCGAAAATTTTTGGGCTTTTTTTATTATTTTAGATAAAAATATTTCTTGCATTTTAGTTATATGAAATTTACAATTACATACTATAGCGTAAAATATAAAACAGGATAGGCATATGTTGAAAAAGTTAGCTAAAAGAAACAGAGTAATAACCAGATCAAAGACCTTAGCAGTTGCAGCCAAAGCGGCAAAACTGAAGAAGCAAGGTGAAGATATTGTTACATTAACTGTCGGAGAACCTGATTTTCCTACTCCACGGAATATTAAAGAGACTGCATTTCAGGCTATAAAAGATAATTTTACAAGATACACAGGTGCCGGTGGTACAGATGAACTTAAGCAAGCAATTGTTAACAAGTATAAAAAAGATTTTGATGTAGATATCACTCTAGCTAACGTGATCGTATCAAATGGAGCTAAGCATTCAATTGTTAATGTTGTATTGTCTATTTGTGACCCAGGTGATGAGGTTTTAATCCCAACCCCTTCATGGGTTTCATATCCTCATATTGTTAGACTTGCCGGTGCAAGACCAAGATATATTTACAGTGATGAAACAACCAATTTTAAAATAACAGCTAAAATGTTAAGAGAGAATATCACTCCTCAAACAAAATTGTTGATCTTATGCTCACCTTCAAACCCATCCGGTTCTGTATATACGAAACAAGAATTGGTATGGTTGGCTAAAGTCATTGAAGAGACAGGTATTTTTGTTATTTTTGATGAAATATATGAGAAACTAATCTATAGAGAATGGGAACACTATTCAATGATAAAGATCGATAAGATCAGAGAGAATGTAATATGTATAAATGGTGTTAGTAAGTCTTATGCAATGACAGGATGGAGAATTGGCTATGCTGTTGCGAATAAGAAAATAATAAATGCTGCACATAAATTCCAAAGTCATACTACTTCAAATCCTAATTCAATTGCTCAGATGGCAGCTTTAGAAGCTATTTCAGGAGATCAAAGTGAAATAGAAAAAATGAGAAAAGTATTTGAAGATAGATGTAGTAAAGGATATAAATTAATTAATTCGATACCTCACACAAAATGTTTTGAGCCTAAAGGAGCTTTCTATTTTTTCGTAGATTTCTCATATTATTTGGGAAAATCATTCAATGGAGAAGTGATTGAAACAGTTAGTGATCTTTGTGATTTTTTCATAGATGAGATCAAAGTTGCTGTTGTTACCGGAGAACCATTTGGAAGTGACAAGCATGTAAGATTTTCTTTTGCCTGCAGTGATAAAGAATTTAAAAGAGGTGTAGATAGGATTAAAAAAGGTCTAAAACTACTAAAATAATATGTCAAAAATAGTACACGGAAATAATCCGGTAATAGAGTTGCTGGAAAATGATCCTACAAAAGTAGAGAAAGTGCTTATTGTAAAAGGATCAAAAAGTGATAAGATCAATAAGGTGATCGAACTTTGTAAAGCTAAAGGTATTCGATTTGATCTTTTACCTGCTGAGAAAGTAAATTCATTACTGGAAAGGCATGAGCATACAAATGTTTTAGCAATGATCAGTGATTTTAGATATATGGAATTGCAAGCTGCAAAGTTTTCAGAGAATTCAAAAGTTGTAGTTCTTGATAATATTGAAGATCCTCATAACCTTGGGGCGATAATAAGGTCTATTGCAGGTAGCGGGGCAGAGGCTGTGATAATTCCGGATAGAAATGCGGCTCAAGTTACAGATACTGTTGTAAAAGTTTCAGCAGGAACTATTTTTAAGATAAATATTATCAGGGTAAAGAACATTGCTCAAACTTTAGATTCTTTCAAGGATATGGGTTTTTGGATCGTTGGTACTGATATGAACGGTGATAAGGATTTCAGGGAGTTCAATTACTCAGCAAAAAGTGCTATCGTGATCGGTAATGAAGGGAAAGGGATGAGAAGATTGGTTAAAGAAAAATGTGATGATCTTGTCCGTATCGATCTTAAGAATAATGTAGAATCTTTGAACGCATCAGTAGCCGCAGCTCTAGTGCTGTTCCAAGCAACGAGTTAACTTATACCTCATACCTTATACCTGCTTTTATTCTTTCGTCATAAGCTGAACAATACTATTGTTCCTAAAAAAGCTGAGTATTTTGAAGAACATATAAACCAAAGTTAACATTATAATAGCAATTGAAGAT
>WTAK01000133.1 GCA_013139625.1 Candidatus Delongbacteria bacterium
TTGATGAGATATCTTCTAAAATCGAAGGAATGGCTAAAATTGATGAATGTATTGTAATTGATGATGTTGATTCTGGGAATAACATACTTCTAAAATGTTACTATATTTCAAAATCACAAATTGAGCCAGAGAATATTATTAATTATCTTTCAGATATTTTACCATCGTATATGATCCCAACGTTCTTTCAACAAATCAAAAAAATACCTTTAACTATAAATGGTAAAGTAAATAGAAAGCTTTTACCTGAAGTAAACCTAAAAAGAAAGAAGTATGAAGATCTTAAACAACCAATTGATGAAGTTGAAAAAATTATTTTAGAAGTTTGGAAAATGGTTTTAAATCTTAATGAAATTGGTGTAGAAGAAAACTTTTTTGAGCTAGGTGGAGACTCAATAAAAGCAATTCAGATTGTTTCAAACTTACGAAACAAAGGTATAAAACTAAAAGTTAAAGATATTTTAACTCACTTAAATATCAGGAATTGTAGAACAGTTGTTTCAATTGACACAACCGAACAAAAATCAAACGAACCTTTAAAAGGTGAAAAAAGACTATTGCCAATTGATAAATGGTTTTTTCATAATAATTTTGTGAATAACAATTATTATAATCAATCTGTTTTAATCAAATTTAAAGATGAAATTTCAATTTTAAGTGTCGAAAAAACTATGAAAAGATTAATTTCATATCATGACGGTTTAAGATTGAATTATGACCCAGTGAAACACACAATGTTTTATAATAATAAAAGTCTTTTGGATAATAATATTTTTGTCTCTGAAGAAATTGTTAAAGAAAATGATTTTGATAAAGAAATATCTAAAATCAAAAAGAAATATGGAAGTCAATTTGATATTACAAATGGTTTATTAATCAAAGCAGTAATAATCAAATGTGAAAAAAACGACTATTTACTATTTGTTGCACATCATTTAATTATTGACGGAGTATCTTGGAGAATTTTCCTAGAGGATTTTGAAAATACTTATTCCAATGTTATTGATAATGATAAAATCTATAATCTTCCTTCAAAAAGTAATTCCATGACAGAGTGGGCGAATTTACTTTACAAACTTACAGATAGCTCCGGTATACTAGAACAAGTGGATTATTGGAATGAAATTGAAAATAATAAATTTAATATACCAGTAGATTTATTAACTGATGATATGAGCACAATTAATCTTGGTGTTGAAAATATTGAAATTGATGAAGAAAAAACAAAATATTTAAAAAACAAACTCTTCAGAAAGCATAATATATCTATAGAAGAATTTCTTTTGTTAGTAGTGAGTAGAAGTATAAAATCTTGGCTAAGTCAAGATGAAGTAGTAATTTATATGGAAAATCATGGAAGAGATAATGAAAATATCGACTTAACTAGAACTATTGGTTGGTTTACAAATATATACCCAATTTCTTTAGACATGAAATCTCAAGAATTAAAAAAACAAATAAAAAATATTAAAATGAGTTTATCTTCAATCCCTGACAAGGGTATGGGGTATGGATTACTTAAATATATTCGTAATAAAATGCTAAATAAAGGCAAAATACAAGAGCTGAGATTTAATTATCTCGGGCAATATAATGGTGCTAACAATGGTCTTTTTGAATATGTTGCGGATAATTTCCAATCTGATGTTTCTGAAGATAATGATTTAACTACAAAAATTGAAATTGAATCAATTATATTAGATAATAAATTAAAGATTATAATAAAATTCAATAAACTTTCTTTTTTAAGTTCTACTGTAGAATTATTCAAAGATGAAATTGAAAGAAATATTAATGATATATTTAGTTTCTTAAATGGAACAAATGAAAAATTTATAACAACATCTGATTTTAAAACTATAGAGCTTGAAGAAGAGGAATTTGAGTCGTTATTCGAATAAAAAAAATGGTTAAGTATGGCAAAGAAAATAAAAAAAACTGATATTGAAAATATAATTAGCTTATCACCCTTACAAGAAGGTATACTGTTTCATTATTTGTTAGATGTTAAATCAGAAGTTTATTGCGAGCAACTAACTATAAATATCTCAATGAAAATAAATTATGATATTTTTGTAAAATCATGGGAAATGGTAGTTCGGGATAATTCGACTTTAAGAACAATCTTTAGATGGGAAGATATTAAAAACCCTATTCAGATTATTTTAAAGAACTATAAATCAAACATCGAATTACACGATTGTACAACTAATATATTAGAGAAAAATCGAATTAAAGAAAATGACCATCTAAAAAGATTCGATCTAGAAAAAATTCCTTTCAGAGTATTGCTATGTAAATTATCCGAAGAAAATCATGAAATAATTATAAGTTTTCACCATATTCTTCTTGATGGATGGAGTACAGGTATAATTATAAAAGAGTTCTTTGAAAATTATAATTTACTATCTAATAATCAAGAAATTCCAGTTAGACAAAAAGCACAATATGAGCAATATATTGAGCATTTACAGAGGTTGGATAATAAAAGAACATTAGAGTTCTGGCAAGAATATTTACAAGATTTAGAAACATGCCGATTATCTAATATTTCATTTAACGAGAGTCCTCAAAAAAATATATGTGATTATGATAAGGAACATTTTGCATATGATAGATTGGGTTTAGATAGCATTTTAAAAAAATATGGTATTTCAAAAGCAACAATTATTTATGGAACTTGGGCTCTTTTACTAAGTCGCTATACAAATTCTACGGAAGTATGTTTTGGAACAACTATATCTGGAAGAAATATTGAAATTGATAATATTGAGAATACCGCCGGATTGTTTATCAATACTTTGCCATTATTTTCAAAAGCGGATCCATCTATAAAACTAATAGACTTTTTAAAGAATGTACAAAATGATTTAAGCAATAGAGAAGAGTTTGAAAACATTTCATTATCAGACATAATATCAGTAACAAAAAATAAAACAAGCAGTATTTTTGATACGATTGTTGTTATTGAGAACTATCCAATTGGCAAGGAGCTAAATAGTAGTTCGAAATTTATTGTAAATAGCAT
>WTAK01000151.1 GCA_013139625.1 Candidatus Delongbacteria bacterium
TTATGGATTGGTACTGTTTTTTATCACTGTAGGAGTTAAATAATGGAAAATTTCACTATACAAAGAATATTTTATGCGTTCCTATCTTTATTGTTGATCTTCAACTATGGAATGGTACTTAGAGGTGTTGTTCAGAAGATAGTTGCAAGAGCTCACGGAAGGTTTGATCCTCCAATGTGGCAGCCGTATATAAATCTAGTTAAAGTATTCTCAATGAGAACAGCAATATCACATGGTATAATGTTCTATTTAGGACCTGTCTTTAGACTCGCAGGCGGACTTGGATTGTATTTGTTCATACCTGCAGTATTTGGATCTGTTTGGTTACAGAATTTCAGTTTCTCAGGTGATGTGATATTAGTAATATACTTTATATTCTTCGGTCAACTTGGAATGGCATTAGGTGCGGCAGAAAGTGGACATCCTTACTCTGCTATGGGAATTATGAGAGGATTAGCTCAAGTAACAGTATCAGAAATTCCATTTACATTGGCAGTTATTGCAATAGCGGCTCAATATAATACTTTATCTATCACTGAGATAGTAGCTGCTCAACAAGGTGGATTCATGAACTGGACATTAATAACTAATCCTGTAGCAACATTGGCAGGAATGTTAGCTTTCTTAGGAATGATGATGCATTCACCTTTTGATCTGCACATTGCACCTCAAGAAATACCTATTGGTCCTCCGACTGAATATCAATCAACTTTCTTAGGATATATGCAAGCGAATAGAGCATTCTTTGCATCAGCTAAGTTGATCCTATTCATGAACTTATTCTTTGGTGGAGCTACGAGCATACCTGAAATGGTAGTAAAGACATTCTTGCTTTATATGACCACTGTATTAGTTGGAGTAGTAAACCCAAGGTTCAGATTGGAAGATTCAATCAGATGGTTCATAAAGATACCAACAGCAGTAGGAATAATTGCTGTATTAATTTATACGATATAACTTCGGAGATAGATAAATGATTACAATAGGTAAGGATAGCAAACCTGATGACAAAGCTAAGGAATTGCAGAATGAATTCTTCTGTGAAGCTTTACCAAAAGAAGTTGCACCTATAAATAGTAAGATCGTGCAAAAATTCTATAATTGGGCTCAGGCAAATTCTATGTGGATACTGGCATTCGGAACAGGTTGTGGTTCAATAGAAATGCGACCACTATATACAGCAAGATATGATATTTCAAGATATGGAATGGCTCCAAGACCAACGCCAAGGCAGTCAAGTGTATTTATTATAAGTGGTTATGCTTCGGTTAAAACATTGAAAAGAATAGTCAGATCTTATGAACAAATGCAGAACCCAAAATTCGTTATAGCACTTGGAAGTTGTACTGTTAACGGCGGAATGTATTTTGATAGCTATAATACAATAAACCGTTTGGATCAATACTTACCTGTAGATCTATATATTGCAGGTTGTATGCCAAGACCGGAGTCACTTATAGCAGGTTTTGATAAGATGAGAGAAATTATCAAGTCTGGTAAGGCTGAGGGTGCGAATACATACGCGAAGAATTTCGAATGGTACAAATCCAATCAGAAAAAAGTTATTAAAGATTGGAATATGCCTGACTATAACTGGTAATTTTTTTACCACAGAGGAGACAGAGGTCACAGAGATGTAGGGGAGGGTTTCTAACCCTCCCCAAACAGCGAATAAAACTAAGGTTATAATATGAAAGAAATGATCGAAAGATTAGGTACAAAATTCAATATCAAAGATATCAACGAGCATAAAGATAATCAGGTTTTTCTTACAGCAGAGAAAAAAGATCTTGAGAGTGTGATATTATATCTTAAAGAATTTGAGAAATACGATCACTTAACTATGATATCATGTGTTGATTATATCGAAGATAATAAGTTTCAACTTACTTACCTTCTGAGAAACTATAACAACAATGCTGATACTATCATAAGAGTTTTCATAGACAGAGAGAATCCTACCATGACCAGTATTAATGAATTATGGGCAGGTGCAAGAGTCTATGAAAGAGAATTGAAAGAGATGTTCGGAATAGATTTTCCAGGATGTCCAAGAGTTGATGATGCATTTGTACTTGAAGGATGGGAAACTATTCCTCCGATGAGAAAAGACTTTGATACTAAGAAATATTCGGAAGAAACATTTTTCCCAAGAGAAGGAAGATCAACTTTAGATCCTACAGAGCAAATGGAAAAGAAAATGTACCCTGTGGAAGCAGAAGTAAAAAAAAGCATCACGAAAGAATTCCGCGAGAATTCGAAGTAAACGTAATCCGTAGGGGAAGGCTCCCACGCCTTCCCTCAGAGGAAAAAATAATATAAATTAAGAATAAGAAGACACTATGGAACCTATTTGGAATGATAAAAGCGACCTTGACCTGAAATCAGGTAAGTATGTTAAGATATGGCAGGGACCTCAGCACCCCGGTGTTACAGGTAACATGTCATTAGAGATATTATTAGAAGGTGACGAGATCATGGAATGTAAGACCCATGTTGGTTATCTTCACAGAGGCTTTGAGAAACTCATGGAAAGAAGAAAGTATATCAAATGCTTTCCTATCGTTTGTAGAATATGTGTACCTGAGCCTGATACAAATGAATATTTATTCTCAGCCGCAGTAGAGGATCTAGCAGGTATTGAAATACCTGAAAGGGCTAAATGGCTTAGAGCTATGAATCTTGAAATGGCAAGATTGGGTTCAACCATTATGGGTTTAGGTGGTCAAGCAGGAGCTTTTGGTCTTGGAACCGTAGGGCAATGGTCTGTAGCTCACAGAGATCTTATCTTAGATCTTTTCGAAGAACTTACAGGTGCTAGAATTTACCATATGTATATGCTTCCGGGTGGAGTTAGACATGAGCCACCTGCAGGTTTTGAAGACAGACTGGAAAAGATATTGGTTAAGACTGAAAAGATAATTTATGATATAGACAAAGTAATGTTCAACAACTATGTGTTCAAATCAAGAGCTGTAGGTCTTGGAGTAATACCAAAAGAATGGATCAAACCATTCGGTATTACAGGAACAACTGCCAGAGCATCAGGAGTTAAGTATGATATTAGAAAAGATGATCCGTATTTAATCTATGATCAGCTTGATTTTGAAGTGAATGTAGGTTCTGCAGGTGATGTGTATGGAAGAACAGAGCTTAGAAAACGAGAAGTTCTTCTTTCGGTTGATCTTCTAAGGCAAATACTTAAGAAAATGCCAAGGACAGGTTCTGTTAGAACAAGAATTCCTGATATTCTTCATTGGAAGATCCCTGCAGGAGAAACTTATGTTAAGGCTGAATCAGGCAGAGGAGAATATGGGTATTATATGGTCTCTGATGGGTCTGAATATCCTAGAAGAGTTCATGTGAGAGGTGCCAGCTATACTCATGCTATGGCATTACTAGAGAAATTATCAGTAGGTATCACTAATGCAGATGTTTTCGGTCTGATGGTATCACTGCAAACTTGTCCACCGGAAATTGAGAGATAGAAATTAGGAAATTTCTATCTCTCAAATTAATAAGAGGTAAATAAATGAATTTAAAAGATATAATATCCCCATTCTACGCTTGGAAAAGAGTATTTGAAAAACCTTAT
>WTAK01000053.1 GCA_013139625.1 Candidatus Delongbacteria bacterium
TAGTACATTCGGAGATTTCGGCATATTATCATTCAATGGTAATAAGATAATTACTACTTCAAGTGGTGGAATGCTCATATCAAATGATATTGAAAATATCAATAAAGCTAGATTTCTATCTACTCAGGCAAGAGATGATGCACCTCATTATGAACATAGCCACATAGGATATAACTATAGAATGAGTAATATTCTTGCAGGAATAGGAAGAGGTCAATTGCAAATACTTGATCAGAGAGTAGATCAAAAAAGAAAAATATTCGATATGTATTTCCAGGCATTTAAAAATATTGAAGGTATCGAATTCCAACCTGAACTAGAAAAAAGTTCAGGAAATAGATGGCTAACATCAGTTTATATTGATCCAGTTGTTACAGGAGTTACTAGGGAAGATATAAGGTTAGAATTGCAAAAGCATAACATTGAATCACGACCTCTCTGGAAACCAATGCACTTACAACCTATTTTTAAAGACAGTTCAAATTACTTAAATGGAGTTTCTGAAAAATTATTCAAAGATGGGCTGTGCTTACCTTCTGATACGAACATGACAAAAGAAGATCAAGAGAGAGTGATAGATATTATTAAGAAGGTATTGGTAAGTGGCAAGTAGGGGCTGGTACGACAGCTTTTGTACCATAAATATGTTAGTGAATACTATTTTTATTACAAAATCAAATCAAAAAAATATCTAATTTTTAAATATTAGCCTTAAAATCTATTTTTAAAAAGTTGGCACGGTTATTGCAACTTGGGTTAGGGGTATTAGAAATACTACAAAAAGATTGGGTCTGCTTAATCTCTCCTCCAAAGACATTCGCAGACCCTCTCTCCTCTTAAAGAAATGAAATTAAAATAGCAGGTGTAAAATGAGAAAGAAACTAGAACTATTCAATATAAGAACATTAGATGTATTTTCAATAATACTTCTTACGATCGTAACTTACTTTTCATCTGCGACTGTACTTGGTATTTCACTAAGCGTAAAAAACTTATCATTGATATTGATTACACGGTTATTCCTTTCATTGATTATATTTAACGATCACGAACTATCATGGTCAAGATCAACATCAAGGTCTTATCTTACCAAGGCAACAATAGGAATTGTAGCTTTTACATTATATGCACCAGTATTATTTGCAACTCTTCTTCATCCTATTGCTGCTATCAATACTCTAGCCTTAGAACTTGGGTTTTATTTATCTATACAGATAACTCTGATGTATTCATATAAGCATATTATTAAGATAAGTGAGACACAGAAAGAAGTGAAGATAGCTCCATTTGGTGTGGGAAAACCTATGATGGGGAATTCTCTAAAGTAAAATGGTAAATAAAAATGATTAAACAATTAAAATTTTTGGATAAAAGAATACTGGGCGTGTTTGCGTTATTGATGTTAAGCTTTTTTAGCTACTTTTCATCAGTGACAATTCTTGATTTGCCTATTCATCTAAATCATTTGCTGTTTATAGTAGCGTTAAGAACCTTCTTCTCTTACACGATACTTAATGATTATAAATTATCTTGGTCTTTAGCAACGACAAGGTCATTTCTACTGAAAACTATAATTGGGGTTTTAGCTTTTATCTTATATGCTCCGGTATTCTTTACTATCTTTGCCCATCCTCACAGAATTATCAATATGCTTGTTCTGGAACTACTGTTTTTTCTATTCTTCCAAAACACAACGATGTGCTTATACAGACATATGTTGGCAAGAAGTAATCCAAAGAAGAAGAAAAATGTTGTTATTTTTGGAGCCGGAAGAGCAGGCTTGAAAATAATGAACGAATTTGAAAGTTCCGAATATAAAGTACAAAATTTTATTGATGATAATACAATGCTTCAGCAGAGATCTATTGATGGAATTAACGTTGTATCTAAGGCAAAATTTATAAGTTTGGTAAAATCAAGTAAGGCATTGAACAATGATCTTTTAGTTATTGCAATTCCATCACTTGATGACAGAAGAAAGATCAAATCTTTATACGAGGAATTAAATCCGTATTTTAAAGAAATTAAAATTTTACCTTCAATTGACAAAATATTGCAGAATAAAAGTTTTTTTACTCAATTAAAAGAAGTTGATGTAAAAGATCTACTTGCTAGAAATCCAAAGGATCTTGATGAAGAGCAAATTGGATCGTTCATAAAGGGAAAAACAGTTTTAGTAACAGGTGCGGGTGGTAGTATTGGTAGTGAGATCTGTCAGCAATGCTGTAATTATGATGCAGGGCAGGTAATCATGGTAGATCACTCTGAATATAACTTATATACTATCAAACGAACAGCTTGAATGTCATAACACAGTTCCTGTTTTACAATCAGTACTGGATGTTGAAAATCTGGAAAAAACATTTAAGAAATATAAGCCAGATATTGTAATTCATGCAGCTGCGTATAAGCATGTTCCTATGGTTGAATATAACAAGACTGAAGGGATCAAAAATAATGTTTTAGGTACCAAAAATTGTATTGATGTTGCAATTAAGTATCATGTCAAAAAATTCGTTCTTATATCAACAGATAAAGCTGTTAGACCTACAAATGTTATGGGAGCTACAAAAAGAATAGCTGAACTTTATGCTCAGAATTCAAATTGGAATGGTACTGAAATTACTGCTGTAAGATTCGGAAATGTTCTTGGTTCTTCAGGATCGGTAATACCAAAATTCAAAAAGCAGATTGCTGAAGGTGGTCCTATAACTATCACTCACCCTGATATTACAAGATATTTTATGTTAATACCCGAAGCATGTCAATTAGTTCTTCAGGCAGCATCTATTGGAAAAGGAGGAGATATTTTAATACTGGACATGGGAGAATCTGTGAAAATAGTTGATCTGGCAAAAAACATGATCAAACTTTCAGGTAATAATGATATTGATATTAAATTTACAGGATTAAGACCAGGCGAAAAATTATATGAAGAGCTGTTGATAAATGAAAGTGATAAAATGACAGAATATAATTCTATCGCAATAGCTAAAGCTCATAAATACGATCTAAAGAAATTACAAATGGATATCAGTGCATTATTGAAATGTGAAGATAAACTTTCAAAAATAAAAGATATTGTACCTGAATTCATGCATGCCGATTTAAAGAAAAAAGAAAAAAGAAACTATGTTATAAAGCCTTCTTTTACATCTCCAATAGTGACGGAAGGTATAGTAGAGCACCCTCAAATAGTTACAGAAGGTATAGAGCACCCTCAAATAATTCCTGCGATGGCATATCGTGAAAAAGTAACTATAATCTAGTAAGTGTCCGAAATCATTTTACGGGCGTATTTCTATTACGCCTACTTTCCTCAAAAAATAAATATATGCATATTGCGATAAAAAATGTTATATTATCTCAAATCAAACAGTGAGATAATATAATATCTTTTTAAGGAAGGAATATAATGAAAAATATCAAATTCGGTTTAGTCGGTTGTGGAAGAATATCAAAAAATCATTTTAAATCAATCGCAGAAATACCTGACGCAGAGATAATTGCCTGCTGTGACAAGGTAGAAAAAAGAGCTGTTGCATCTGCTAAAGAATATAATATTAAAAAGCATTATAATAATTATACTGAAATGCTAGAAAATGAAAAACTAGACGGAGTTCTTATCTGTACTCCGAGTGGTTTACACCCAGCGATGGGAATAGAAGCTGCCAATAAAGGTTATCACGTAGTAACTGAAAAACCAATGGCAATTGATCTTGAATCTGCCGATGCTCTTGTAAAAGCTTGTGATGATAATGATGTTAGGTTATTCGTAGTAAAGCAGAATAGATTAAATACGACTATGCAATTACTGAAAAAAGCTATTGATAAAGGTAGATTTGGAAAAATATTCATGGTTCAATCCAATGTAATGTGGCAGAGACCTCAAGATTATTATGATCTTGCAAAATGGAGAGGTACCTGGGAATTTGACGGTGGGGCATTTATGAACCAGGCAAGTCACTACATAGATTCTCTATACTGGATGATCGGAGAGGTAGAATCGGTAATGGCTGAAACTGCTACGATGGAAAGAAAGATCGAAGCTGAAGACACCGGAAGTGCAATTTTAAAATTTCGTAACGGTGTTATCGGTACTATCAATGTTACAATGCTGACTTATCCAAAGAACTTTGAAGGCTCGATCACTATACTTGGTGAAAAAGGTACTGTGAAAATAGGTGGAATTGCTATAAATAAGATCGAAAAATGGGAATTTTCTGAGTATGATGATGATGATAAGTTAGTTGAAGAATCTAACTACGAACCTAAGAGTGTTTATGGCTTTGGTCATTTACCTTATTATATGAATGTGGTAGAGTCATTACTGGGTGAGACAGAGCCTGAAACAGATGGTCGCTGTGGAAGAAAATCACTCGAGATCATCAAAGCGATCTATGAATCCGCACGACTTGGAAAGAAGATTTCTCTTCCTTTGAAATAATAAAGGATATCATAAATGATAAGTAAATTAAAATTCCTTGATAAAAGGATACTAGGTATACTTGCGATATTAGTAATAACGATCTTTAGTTATTCACTAACAGCATCACTAATGCCTAATGAACCTCAATTCAAACAATTGCTTGTTATTATTTTGTCGAGAATAATTTTATCATTTACAGTAAGGAAAGATTATAAATTATCATGGTCTCTGGCATCTACAAGGTCAGGAATAAAAAAGATATTATTGGGAGTATTTGCATTTGGTATATACAGCCCTATATTTATGTATAAGTTTGCAGATGATCATTTTATATTAAATTTGCTGATCATAGAATTAATAGTCTTCTTATTTGCACAAAACAGTGTTATGTATGGATATAAATATTTGGCATCAAAACCAAGATTTAGGAAAAGTAAGGGCGTTGTTATCTATGGCGCTGGAAAAGCCGGATTAAAGCTCTTAACGGAGTTTTCAGACACGGATTATGGTATTAAATTTTTTGTAGATGACAATGTAAAACTTCAACAGAGAACGATAGACGGTGTTCAAATAGTTTCAAAGAATAATCTCAAAGAGATGTTGACGATCGCAGGTAAAAAAATAGACCTATTGGTTATTGCAATGCCATCACTGGAAAAGAATAATGTAATAAAGAATTTGCACGAAGAACTCAGCCCGTTTTTTGAAGAAGTAAAAGTATTACCACCTTTATCAGATGTTTTGCAGGATAGGGATTTTCTTCATCAACTAAGGAAAATAAACGTTAAGGATCTATTGGCAAGACACCCAAAAGATCTGGACGAAACTAAAATAATTAAATTCATTAAAGATAAAGTAATATTAGTCACTGGAGCCGGAGGAAGTATCGGCAGTGAGATCTGCCGTCAGTGTTGTCATTATGAAGCAAAGCAAATTATCATGTTAGATCACTCAGAGTTTAATTTATATACTATAAATGAAGAGCTTTCCTGTAACAATGTAGTTCCGGTCTTACAAACAGTTGTAGATCTAAAGCATTTAGAACAAACTTTTGAAAAATATAAGCCGGATATAGTTATCCATGCTGCTGCGTATAAACACGTTCCAATGGTCGAATATAATATTTCAGAAGGAATCAGAAATAATGTTTTGGGAACTAAGAATTGTATTGATCTTTCGATAAAGTATAAAGTTGAAAAATTTGTATTAGTTTCAACTGATAAAGCAGTTAGACCTACAAATGTTATGGGAACTACAAAAAGGATCGCTGAGCTATACGCAGAGAATTCAAATCATAACGGAACTACGATCTGCGCTGTAAGGTTCGGAAACGTTCTAGGTTCATCAGGATCGGTAATACCAAAGTTTGCACAACAGATAGAAAAAGGTGGTCCGATCACAATAACAGACCCGGAAGTTACAAGATACTTTATGTTGATACCGGAAGCTTGTCAACTTGTATTACAGGCAGCTTCAATTGGCAGAACAAGTGAAATATTAATACTTGACATGGGTGATCCGATCAAGATAGTTGACCTTGCAAATAATATGATAAAACTATCAGGGCATCATGATATTAAGATCAAATTTA
>WTAK01000446.1 GCA_013139625.1 Candidatus Delongbacteria bacterium
ACAGGAAACCCTAATTTGATTCCATCCAATATCCCGGCTTTCATCTCAGGGTTTACATTACCTCTACCAAAGGCTTCTATGACAAGACCTTTAGCTCCGGCATCAATTGAACAGTCAATAAATTTCCTTCCAACGCCGGAATAGAGTTTGATAAGTTCAACTTTGTATTCTAATTTTTCTACTTCATATTTATATCTTACTTCTGATCTTCTGTAAAATATTACATCATCGGCATCAACAATTCCTAAGATACCATAATGTGGTGCCTCAAAAGCATTAGTTAGGTTCGTTGATGATTTATAAACCTCTCTGGCACTGAATATTTCATCATTGATAGCTAAGACAACTCCTCTATCAATACTTTTATCATTTGAAGCTACTCTAATAGCATTCAGAAGATTCCTTGGGCCATCAAGCCCACTTTCTTCATTTGATCTCATTGCTGCAGTCAGTACGATAGGTTTTAATGTTTGTAAAGTTAGAAAGAGCATATAAGCTGTTTCTTCCACAGTGTCAGTTCCATGTGTAATAACGACCCCATCAAAATCATCGATGACATTAGATATATACTTAGACAGCTCAAACATCATAGGTGGTGTCATCATTGGGCTTGGAATGTTACTAAATTCATACAAAGTAATATCTGCAACATTCTTTATTTCAGGTATCAATTCTAATATTTCTCTACCACTAAGCGAAGGCACTACACCACTCTTAGAAGCTTTCATTGATATTGTACCACCGGTTGTTATCACTAAGATTTTTTTCATATATTTTTCACTATAAGTTTAGCATTGAGTTAACTTTTACTTTATATTTCAATATAAGTTCTTAAGTTATATATATAATAAGCGGGTTAAATTTATAGTACATGAGCTTAATTATCAAGTAAAATATAACTTCTGTTTATCCAAGTACAATCTCATCCTAAAAAAATATTTTTTTTTCTTGACAATCCATAGCTTAGAGTTTAGATTGTTTACATTAAAGCTAAAAAATTATTTTTCAAGAAGAAGTGAACTAAAAAAAAGGAGTCAGAAATGGCAAAAAAAGAAATCGGTTATTGCGTAAAGTGCAGAGAGAAGAAGGAATTCAAGAATGCAAAGAAAGTTACAATGAAGAACGGAAGACCAGCTCTTAAGGGATCTTGCTCAACATGTGGAACTGGAATGTACAAAATTTTATCTTCTAAGTAAGATAGACTTGAACAAGTTCAAAGGGAAGTTTTTTACTTCCCTTTTTTTATTTCAATAAAAAGTAAGAAGTATTCACAATGATATATTTTATTTTTAATAAAGCCTCTGGTACATATACTATTGAACGGGAAGAATTAATTCGTAAACATTCTGAATTATTGTTCAAAGATCAGTTTGTTATTAGATACACAAAGCAATTTAATAACGATTTTATACCTGACATTACTCCCAATCAAATAAACGAGAATGACTCTATTATCGCTGTAGGTGGAGATGGCACTATTAGTCTATGCCTGCAATTCATTCATGATAATAATCTTACAGATAAAGTGTTTTTAGGATTTATTCCTGCTGGAACAGGAAATAATATGGTAAAGATATCTAATCTAAGTAAAGATATATCCAAAGCATTAGATATTATAAAAAATAGGAAAACCAAAGTATTACAATATGGTACTATCAATGATCAAAAAGTATTTTTAAATTTTAGTTTAGGATTTACTTCTTATGTTTTACGAAATCGTAAAACAAAAACCTTAAAGGGTTATGTTATTGATGGAATCAGAAATTATTTCAAATTTTCTTCCTCAAGAATCAAGCTATCTTCAGAGAATAATAAGATCGACACTGAACTATTTGTTGCTTTTTTTATCAACACTTCACATTACTTATCATTCATAAGATTTCTAAAAAATAATAATACAACTGAAAATATTCACATATTTTATCTGCCTAAAGCAAATAAACTATTTAATTTCATAAAACTATTGCCTCTATTAATAGGAATAAAATTCTTCAAGACACTTACTTTAAAATATTTTACTATTGAACTTACTACAGATCAAAATATCGAAATAGATGGTGATATTTATAAAACAAAGGAACGATTATTGCGTATAAAAAACAATCTTAAGGTAAATTTCATATCAGGTTAAAATTAATGACAACTTTTATTCTACTTTTCAGTCGAAGGGTGAAATATTAAAAAAGGAGCAAACAATGTTAAAAAGAAGTACAATATTAATTCTATCAATCATGGTCGTGCAGAATCTTTTTTCGATAGGATTTTCTTACAGCAACACAGGTATAGCATCAGAAAAACTTGCATTCAAAGTTGCTAAAAATCCATCTTTGCTCGGCTATGATCCTTCAGTAAGTGTTTTAGCTTATGCTGACCATGATAATGATAAGATAAATGGCAACGGTGTTTATTTGACTTTGAACACTTTAGGATTTGGTTATGCAAAAGATGTTGCTGAGAAAGAATATTACATCTTCTCCAGTGGAAGTAAAATGATCGACGGAGTTTATTTCGGGTCAGCTTTGAGGTGGTTCAGTTCTGATCTGAATCCTGAATATGATTTGTCTTTAACTTTAAGACCAACAAGGTATCTATCAATTGCAGGAAATGTGCAAAATATTTTTCAGGTGAACAGTAACAATATTATAACTAATGCAGGTTTAACATACAGACCTTTTTCTAATACAAAATTACAATTACTGGGTGATATATCTTTCGTTGATGATAAAGTTGACCAATCATTTTATGATATTGGTTTGTCATCTGAGATATTTGAGGGTATTTCTTTATCTGCAGGTTATGCAAATAGTATGGCGGATGGATTTGATCCTGTTTATTCTGTCGGCATTAACATTTCAAACGGACGGAAAAACATAGGTTCAACTTATAATGTAGAAACGAATTCATATAATACCTACTACCAAGCATCAAATACTAAAGGGATTAAATTTATTAAACGTAAAGATAGTAAGATGATCGAGATCGTACTTGAAGGAGCATATAAAGAAGAAGTTCCAAAAGGCAACTTTCTAAGCTCAATGTTTGGCAAAAAAGGCAAAACAACTAGAATATTGATAAATGAAATAAATAAACTTTCAGATGACCCTGAAATTGCAGGAATCCTACTGAAAACAAAATCTTATTCTATGACTTTTGCTCAGAGAGAAGAATTAAGAATTGCACTGAAAGATTTTAAAGACAAAGGCAAAAAGATCATTACATATTTCATCAGTTCAACTCAGAATAATTATTATTTAGCATCTGTCTCCGATAAGATATTTATGTATCCTGAAGGAGAAATTGAACTTGCAGGTATTGGAATCGAAATGATGTTCTTTAAGAATATTTTAGATAAATTAGGCATCAAAGTTCAAATTGTAAGACATGGTAAATTTAAAGGTGCAGTTGAACCTTTTATGCTTGATCAAGCAAGCCCTGAAAACGTTGAGCAATTTGATAGATTCTTAACTATTCTTGATGATCATTTGAAAAAATGTATCAGCGAAGGTAGAAATATAACAGTAGATAAACTTAATGAAATATTTGATACAGTTCCATATCATACAGCTGCTTCTGCTAAAAAGCTTAATCTGATCGATGATTTCTTTCCTGAGAACAAACTTAAAGACAAAGTAAAAGAGGTTATGGGAAATAAAGTAAGAATGATTTCTTCAAAGAATCATTTGTTTGCCGTAAATAAGAATGATATCTGGAAAACTATCAATCAGAAACAAATTGCAATAGTTTATGCTACCGGATCTATTAAATCAGGTAAAAGTAGTAGTGGTGGATTTTTATCAGGTCCTGTAATGGGAAGTGAAACTACAGCAGAATTAATCAGAAAAGCCAGAAAGAATAAAAAGGTTAAAGCTATTGTATTCAGAGTTGATTCAGGCGGTGGCAGTGGTTTAGCATCTGATATTATACTTAATGAACTTAGATTAGCTCAGACTGAAGATAAAAAACCTGTGATCGTTTCTATGGGTAGTATGGCTGCTTCCGGAGGATATTGGATCTCTTGTTATGCAGATAAGATATTTGCAGACAATACGACTTTAACAGGGTCTATCGGTGTTTTTGGGATGATACCTTCTTTTGAAGAGTTGGCAACAAAAATTGGAGTTACCACTCAAAAAATCAAGAAAAATAAATTTGCCGCAAACTCTATGTTTAAGGACATGACAAGTGATGAAACTAAATTTGTTCAGCAACTTGTAGATGATTTCTATGATGGATTTATTAAAAAAGTAGCTGATGCTAGAAATATGAGTGTTGAAGATGTTGATAAGATAGCAGAAGGAAGGATCTGGGGAGCAGAGGATGCTAAGAAGATCGGTATCATTGATGAAATAGGTAGTTTGAATGATGCTATAGCTTATGCAGCAGAAACTGTAGGCATAAAAGATATTGATATTCTAGACCTAAGTATTTACACCAAAACAGGACAATTTAATTTATCTGATATATTCACTATAGGTGTAACAGAAAAAATAAGTGAGATAATTCCTATTAAATCTAGTTCAGTTTCAACAATGATGGATATGAATGCTAAAGGAGAAAAGATATTACTTATGCTTCCTTATGATATGGAGATCGAATAATTTGTTCTTTGTAGGGTACACAGATCTGCGTACCCTACAAAGATACCCTTTTTATCTGTAAATAATTTCACAATTTTTTTAATAATCTACTTGACTATTGTTTTAATAGAATTAAATTACTTCAATAATAAATTATAGCACTAAATAAAAAAAAGAAGACATATGAACAGCGTATCCCAAAGAACAATTGAACGTTTAAGCTTATACAGAAGAAGGCTAATGATAGAATTGGCTGAGATGGACTATATCTTTTCACATCAGTTGGCAAAAATATCTAATTCAACAGCTGCTCAGGTAAGAAGAGATCTAATGCACTTAGGTTATGCGGGAGTTCCTAGAAAAGGCTATAAGATCAAAGATTTAATTAGATGTATAAGTCAATTCCTTGATCCTGCAAAGATCGAGAATGTTGTTATTGTAGGAGTTGGAAATTTGGGAAAAGCTCTGCTGACATTCTTCACGGGGAGAAGACCTAAATTATCTCTGGTTGCTTGTTTTGATATAGATGAGAATAAAGTTGGCACTGATATTGCTGGTGTTCCATGTTTTCACTTGAATGAGATGCCACAAAAGATCAAAGAATTAAAGGTAAATATCGGAGTTATCAGTTCAACTGAGAATGCTACTAAAGCTATATCTGAGATGATGATAGCTGCAGGTATAAAGTCGATCATCAATTTTACTTGTTTTCCATTGAATATAGCTGATTCTGAGAATGTCTTCTTAGAGCAGATTGATATAACAGCATCGTTTGAAAAAGCTGCTTATTTTACAAAATTAAATTTGAAGAAATAAATGTAAAGATGTTGCAGTGCAACGTCTCTACTATCCACTTATTCTTTCGATCCTGGCACCTAATCCATTCAATTTATCCTCAACACCTTCATAACCTCTGTCAATCTGCTTGATATTATAAATGATCGACTTACCTTTTGCTGATAAAGCTGCAATAAGCATGGTCATACCGGCTCTGATATCAGGAGATGACAATTCCACCCCGTGAAGTTTACTTGGACCTGTAATGACGACTCTATGGGGATCACAAAGTACAAGTTTTGCACCCATTCTTATAAGTGAATCTACAAAGAATAATCTGCCTTCGAACATTTTCTCATGGATCATAATAGTTCCCTTAGAGAATAATGAAGCTACAACCATGATACTGGTAAGATCAGCTGGGAAACTTGGCCATGGTTGATCAGAGATAGATGGGATTTTACCACCGAAGTCATCATGAACTTTTAATTTTTGTCCACCGGGAATAAAAATATCTTTATTTTTTACTTCAATATTCAATCCTATCTTTGCAAATGCAGGGAAAATAATATCCATATGTTTTGTATAAGCATTCTTTATAGTAATACCATTACCGATTGTTGCAGCAAGTCCAATAAAAGACCCTACTTCAATATGATCCGGCATTATTGTATGCTTTGCACCATGTAATTTCTTAACTCCGGTTATTATAAGCATGTTCGTACCGACACCTTTGATCTTAGCTCCCATTGCTACCAATAAATTACAAAGTCCTTGCACATGAGGTTCACAAGCACAATTGTAAATTGAAGTTTTTCCGGTAGTAAGAACAGCCAACATGACTGCATTCTCTGTAGCCATAACAGAAGCTTCATCAAATGTAAAATCTTTTCCTGAAAGCTTTTTTCCGATTAATTTACATCCTGCTTTCTTATCATCGATCTTTACACCTAATTCCTGGAATGCCATCAAATGAGAATCAATTCTTCTCTGACCTATCTTATCTCCACCTGTAGATGGTAAAGTAATTGAGCCTTTTCTAATGATAACAGGTGCCATATATAATAATGAACTTCTAATTCTTGATGCTAAACTGTCATTGAGATAGTCTTTATTTATCTTTTTAGCTGTGAAAGAAAATTTATTAGCTTTGATCTTCTTAACTTTTACTCCAAGATCCTTTGCAATATCAATCATGATATTTGTATCAATAATATTTGGAATATTTGATAGAATAACTTCTTCATCGGTTAATAGAGTAGCTGCAATGACCGGAAGAGCTTCATTTTTATTACCTGAAGCATAGATATCACCTTTAAGCTTCTTTCCACCGTTTACTATAAAATAATCTTTTGACATATTAAATGACCCTTTATCTTAATTTTAATACGATTCCGGGAAGGCATGGGAACCTTCCCCTACGAAATAATCCTACATATTCGTTTTTCTTCTACTTAATCTTTTCTTGACCGATGGACTAACCTTTTTGTCGTGAGATAAATTAGCTTTATTCTTTGGAGAAGTTTTCAAGATCGATCTTTTCAATTTTCTGTATTCTGCAAGTTTATTAGAATCTCCAACCTGAGAAGTCATTTTTGATGCCTTCTTAATAACTTCCTTAACTTTTATAAGATTTTTCTTCTCTGATAATATTTTCAATAAAGCTAGATACAATTCAAATATTATCTCGACATCATACTTTGATGAATTATCCTCAAGTAAACTTATCAGCTTATCATAGTTTTCAGGAGTATATTTAACAATAGCTAACTTAGCTATATCAGCACCTATGAAACTAAGTTTTTTCAAGTCATCTTCGGATTTAAGTGGCTTGTTTTTGTCGAAATAACCTTTCGCATCTTCACATTTATTTGAGAACAGCAGTAAAATACCGAGTCTGTAATTTGATTCAATTGAGTTTAATGATTTTACTTTTCTAGATAATTGGAGTGCTTTGATAAAAGTCTTTTCTGCAATATCGTACTCATCATAGTATTGGTAAACAATACCTAAAGTTAGGTATGCCTTCAAAAGAAGTTTATTGTTCTTAGTTGTAGCTAAACCAGCTATGATAGAATCTATTGTAGAAATCGCCTGAAGAAATCTATTCTGATTACTGTGAATAATCCCTAAATTAAGTGAATATTCGTAAAATTTCTCAAGGTTGTCAGAGTCTTTATGATATGATATCAATTGCTTTGTATAGTCTTCTGCTTGTTTATAATCCTTTATCTTCAATGATATCAAAGCTGCTTTTTCTGTTATCTCATATATCTTAGAATAATCGTTCTTTTTAAAATATATCTCACCTA
>WTAK01000210.1 GCA_013139625.1 Candidatus Delongbacteria bacterium
AGATATTTCTCAGTGATAAATGCATTAATATAGCTTCACCTTCGATGTACTGAAAAGTAATATCAACGTTATGCGGTAATCTCTTGTCAAGGTTATCTCCGTGTGCTCCATTGTAGAATACATGATCTATTTTTAAAAGTCCATTTGCCAGTCTATCTCTCATCTTGATCAAATGTGCATTGTTTTTTTCCAGATCTCTGTAAGCTATCTCAGAAGACAAAGCAAAACCCATGATAGCTGGTAGATTCTCAGTCCCTGATCTTAACCCGAATTCATGTGCTCCACCATCGATCAATTTCTTAAGTTTCACGCCTTTCTTAATATAAAGAGCTCCAATACCTTTTGGGCCATGATTTTTATGAGCATTGAAAGTCATAAGGTCGATATTCTCATCTTTAACATCAACTTTCATTTTGCCATATATCTGAGCAGCATCGGTATGAAAGAAAATGTCTTTATCTCTACAGATCTTACCGATCTCTTTTATATCTTGAATTGTTCCTATTTCAAAATTTCCGTAAATCACTGAGACAAGTATTGTAGTATCTTTTATCTTAGATTTTAGATCTTCAACATCTAAGAATCCTTGTTTATCAACTTTAACTTCCTCGACTTCAAATCCATCAGTTTTTAATCTGTGAGCAACTTCTTTAACAGATGAATGTTCAATAGATGAAATAAGTATATGTTTCCCTTTTTCTTTGTGATAACCTGCAATACCATTAATCGCCATGTTGTTTGATTCAGTAGCACCGGAAGTAAAGATCACTTCTTCAGCTTCCGCATTGATAAATCCTGCAATAGTTTCTCTGGCTGAAATAATATTATCATCAGCTTCAATTCCCAGTGCATGAAGAGATACCGGATTACCATAGCTTGTTTTATAGAATTGCATCATATGATCAAGAACTTCATCATCTATTCTTGTAGTATCTCCGTTATCGAAATATATTATTTGTTCTTCACTCATTTTCATTTCCTTTTGGTTAGTAAACTATCTAGTGGAATTTATGTAAAATAGATCACAATTTATATGATATAGAACATCATATAATGACATTTTCTAACATTTTAAAATAAAGGTTAATTATCTTATCTCCGTACAAGGCTGACAACATTATTCCTATCGCCAAATAAGGTCCGAATGCTAATCTTTCTTTATAGAAATATATCCTGAACAATGAAGCGTTATATAAAGACTTTACAGAGTTTGTTTCAATCGTATTGCTTTTCATTAGTATATATAACTTTTCGTAGCTTTCTTTACTTTCCTTGAAGTAAAAATCTTTGTAGTACACAAAAGCCATTTCACTTAAGATAGCCTGAGCAGTTCGGCTATCACAGTCTTTGATAAATTCTTCGGCATATTCAGATATTAATTTTTGTTCTGCAGTATATCCATTCAGCTGAAATAATCTATTGTATGAAAGGATGAAACTTACTTTCTCACTTTCACTTTTCAGTGTACTGTATTTTTCTTTTATTTTTTCAACAAAGATGATCTTTAATTCTTTAAGTAGATTTTTCTTGTTTTCAGTTAATAATACTTTAAATCCTTGGGAAGCATTAAATAGTAAAAGCTCGTAGTTATCCTTTATCGAATCGTAGCCGATTAGATCTTCGGAGATAACAGTTTTAACATCTTCAAGTAACTTTGAATTGTTAATATCGACTAATTTTATAATTTCTTCAGCATTGTATTTATCTTTAATTGCCAAGTATCGGAAAAATAATCGTAGGATAGTTATATTTTTCAATTTCTTACTTTCAACTATATCGCCGATCTCGTCTCTGAGTGTTTTATAGCTTTCGTCACTGAAGTTATAAAGTAGTTGTAATTTTAAACCTTTAATATCTAAGCTCTCATCTACACTATTTAATTTTAGATTTGCTTCATATTTTTCTGCTAGGTCTTTAAATTCTTGAGCCAGTTTCTTTTTCTTTAGCAAATTTATAAAGGAAGGAACTGAATATGAAATTACAGCTATCAGAGATCCGAACATAAAAGCTAATAATGTTAACTTTGGTCCTAATACCAACCCTGAGAAACCGAGCAAATAAAGATCTCCGCCACCCATTGCATCCTGTTTATAAATTATTTTTCCAACAAGCTGTATCAAGAATAGAATACCGAATCCTGTTAAAGCACCTAGAAGTGAATACATCCAATCTATAGGTAAGATATCAGCTAGGAATAAATTCATGATGATACCGATTGAACCTATTGCCAATAAGGTGAAATTAAGTCCGTAAGGTATGCTATAGGTTTTAAAATCTACAAGTGTGATACACAGCAAAGTGTATGCTAAAGGAATATATATGATCAATTTTAGTGATGGACCGAAATAAAAGAATAATCCTAAGGTTATCAATCCTGTTATTAATTCAATAATTGGGTATTCAATAGAAATAGGTAATTTGCATTTTCTGCATTTACCTCTTAGGAATAACCAACTTAGTACAGGAATGTTATCGTACCATTTTATTACATATCCACATTTAGGACAAGCTGATGGGGGAGAGACTATTGAAAGTCCATTAGGGACTCTGTAAACGACTACATTCAAGAATGATCCGAATATCATTCCAAACATCAAATAAACATACCATGATGAGAAAAAAAGTTCATATGTTTGTAGTAGTATATCCATATTTCGTAGGTCTATGCCTAAATTAATATTATCTTAGTTACATAGAAAAGTATAGAATTAAAATGGTATTTTCAACTTTTATTTAATTTAAATCACAAAAAAGAATGTTAAACTAATTTTAGCATTTCTTTAGGATTCGTTATTAATTTTAAAGGATTTTGCATAGCTCCTGCCAAACACCCACAGTTAGAGCAATCTGCATTGCTTCCAAAACATCTTCTCTGTTTCCAATTGACATCAAAATGTAATACTTCATCGCCCCAATGGCAAAATCCAACATGATCTGGGAATTCATACCACTTTATCATAGATTTGGTTAAAAGGAAATGGTCAGGATATTTAGATTTAACCCTCTTCAGTTCATGGATTATAGCTTTTCTCTCATTTTTATTGACAGCCATTTTTATTTCTCCATCATTACCATCTGCACAAATATTGCAGACAACTCCACGAAATCCATTTTCTATTGCAATTTTTACAACATCTTCAAGTTCTTGATAATTCCCATTTGTAATTGTCATATTAATTACAATACGACTATCCTGAGAGTAATTCTTCATAATTTTAGAAAAAGTACCTTTACCTCTAATGAAGTCATTTGTTTTTTCGGTACCATCTAACGATATAAATAATATGTGATCAAAGGAATTAGGTATGATAATTGTGCCATTCGTAATAACGTAATTATATGGGAATATTTTATTAGCAAGCATAAGAACGTCAATTCGAAGTGCCGGTTCTCCACCCACTAAGAACATGAATCTAATTCCTGATCTGTAAAGGTCAAGAAATCTTTTCTCCCAAATGTCTATATCTAATTCTTTTGTTTTAAAATCATCTTTGCCATTAAAATGGTAACAGTGGATACACCTAAGATTGCAATTATCTGTTACATCGACTTCGGCAAAATACTTTACTCCAAATATTTTTCTTTTCAACTCTAAAAACATAAGATGAAACAACAAATATATTTTCTTTATTACATTATTCATTTCCCTAGATTCCTTTTATTTATTCAGCGTTGGAAAAGTATTGAATTAAAGTGATATTTTCAACTTATATTTTATGGATTATTGATATGCTTATTTTCTTGCCACATCTTCTTTTCTTGTGATGTAAGATATGTCCATGCTATAATCCTACTAGTTTTATTCCCTGTTTCAAAATTGATAGCTCTTATTTCGGAAGGATTATTTTGATTTAAGATTTTATAAATTTTTTTAAGATTCGAATCTTTTGAAACTAGAGTAGAAAACCACAAACAATCTTTAGCAATTTCTTTACTTTCCAAAATCATGTTAGAGATGAATTGGAGTTCTCCTCCTTCATAAACTAGTTCGTTGTTATTTCCTGAAAAATTAAGTTTGGGGGAGTTCGACTTATTCCCTGTCAAGTTCTTTACCTTTCTTGCAGTACCTTTGATTGCTTCCTCAATAGATGAGTGAAATGGAGGATTGCATATTGTAATGTCTATTTTATCTTCTTTCTTAATTACTCCTCGAAATATATGTTTAGTATGATTTTGTATCCTAAATTTGATTTTCCCTTTTAAAGAGGGGTTTGAATTTACAATATTTTTAGAAGATTCAATTGATTTCGAACTAATATCAGATCCTATAAAATTCCATTTGTATTCTGTGACTCCTATTATAGGATAGATACAACATGCTCCGATTCCAACATCTAAACAAGTAATACTTTCTCCTATCGGAATTTTTCCATTGTTGTTTTCACTCAACAAATCTGCTATATGATGAATATATTCAGCTCTACCAGGAATAGCGGGACATAAATTTTCTTTAG
>WTAK01000206.1 GCA_013139625.1 Candidatus Delongbacteria bacterium
ATCTAACCCAGCTTCAAGTAAAACATTTGAAACTGAATATGACATTCCAAGGTTTGCAGAAACAGTTCTATTGAATTTAAGATGTATTTTACCTTCAGCATCTTCCAATTTGAATACTGAGAAAATATCTGTAGTAGCACCACCAATATCAACACCAACTACATTCTTATTCTGCAATTCACCGATCTTTTTTATAATAAGTCCAACAGCACCCGGAGTAGGCATAATAGGTGCATCTGTCCACTTCATAAGCTTGTTATAACCGGGAGCCTGTTTCATAACATGCTCCATAAACAGATCATGTATCTTATCAGAAGCCGGTCTTAAATTTTCTCTTTCCAATGTAGGTCTTAGGTTAGGAACAATGCTTAGTGCAGTATCTTCTTCCAAGATATTTCTAATATCATCTTGAGCTCTTTGGTTTCCTGCATAGATCACAGGAAGTGCAAATCCTGCACCAAGTCTTGCTGTTGGTCTAGCAGATTTTACAAGCTCTGACATTCCAAAAACATGCTTAGGTTTAGCCTGATCAGTTTCACCTGCAATAAGGATCATATCAGGTCTTAAAGCTCTAATTCTTTCAATTTTTTCGTGAGGAAGTCTTCCATCGTTGATAGCAAGTACATCCATAACGATCGCACCGGCACCAAGAGCAGCTCTCTGAGCAGATTCAGCAGTCATACCTTTAACAACTCCAAATACCATCATTTGAAGTCCACCACCTGCAGATGAAGTTGATATATAAATATCACAACCTTCTTCAACGCCTTCAGGATTTACGGTTTTTCTTAAAACTTGTTCATCAGCAACAAATTTTCTAGGTTTATTATAATATGGGCTGTTCTTAGCAGCGTCAGATTTGTAGTACTCTGTTGCCAATTCTTCAAGTTCCATTATAGCGTTCAAAACACCTTTTGTTACATCCTCAAACGGTGCTTCAACTGTTGTAGGAGCTTCACCTCTTACAAGTTGACGATATTCGTTACCGACTTTTTCGATAAGGATCGCTTTTGTGGTTGTAGATCCACAATCGGTTGCAATGATCGTTGTTACTTCTTTGTTGGACATTCTTACCTCAGAATTTATATTAATATATACATTATTACGCCATGTACTAAATCAAGTAAAGAATATATTTATAAATGATGTTTTTCGCAAGATTGTTTTTACAATTATTTTCTTGATTTATAAGTTTTTTTTCAACAATTTACTTATTGTGTAATTTAGAAGGTGTTACCTATGAAAGTAAAAACAATATTTTGGATCGGCTTAATTGCTTTAGGGCTGTGGTATTATTACGATAGTCAGCCTATTACTTACGGACATGGTCAGATAGCTCCTAAAATTCCAGTTCAGAAACTGGCTTCAAAGAAGAAATTTAAATTTAGAGATGATTATGAAGTACTACCATTAGCTACTTTTGATATCACAGCAAGAGTTCTGTCAACAGAAAGGTATTGGTTAGATAAAGAAGCTAAGCTTGCTCCTGTAGATCTTGCATTGGGTTGGGGACCAATGTCCGATGAAAAAGTTTTGGATGAACTTAAGATTAGTCAGAGAAATAGATGGTTCTATTGGAACTGTAAAAAATTTCCTATACCGAAAAACCAGATGGAGCATAATGCAGCAAATATGCATTTAATCCCTGCAAATGATGAGATCGAAAGCAAGATAAAAAGTACTAAAAAGGGTAATCTTGTTAAGTTTAAAGGATTTTTGGTTAAAATGACTAAAGATAATGGTTGGCATTGGAAAAGTTCTCTTTCCAGAACGGATACAGGCAATGGAGCTTGTGAAGTTGTTTTTGTAGAGGAGTTTGAGATTATTTCTAAAGAGGAAACTCTAGCTAGAATAAAGAAATAATTTGACTAAATGTGTTATCAACTATAACTTTTAGACAAGTTTAACTGTTAACAATAAGATAAATAGGAGTACAAAGATGAAAAAATTCTTACTAAGAGTATTGTTGTCATTGCTAGTTGTTGCTTTCTTGGTTAGCTGTGCTAAGAAAGAAGAAGCAGCTGCAGGAGTTGCAGAAAAAGTAGATGTAGAAAAAACAGATACCGTAGTCGAAGAAGCAGTTGAAGTTGTTGAAGAGGCAGTTGAAGTTGTTGAAGAAGTCATTGAAGAGATTCCAGTGGAAACTCCAGAACCTAAATAAAATAAAGTTAAAATGGACTCATCACCTGTGGTGGGTCCTACTTTGTTTTGTCTCTTTTTTTATTTGATCTTCTTTCCTACGAAAAATTCTTTGAAAAATGGACCTGTTGCATCTAAGAAATCTCCTACTCCACTAAATCTTGAAGTTGCAAAATATTGATACCATCCACATTGTCTTGTGCAATTTGCCATGGTTTTTCTGTCATTGATTGCTTGTGAACTATTTAAAAATGTCATTAAATCTTCATCTTGGAGTTTTATTCTCTTTTTCTGTAGTGTCCTGCAAGGATAAAACAATGAACCATCAGCATCTATGATTATTGAACTTGGGCTACAACCACCTTTTTTCTTTTTTACTTCTTTAAAGTATGAATTCGGAGTAATAATTGTCTCAGGATATACTTTCTTTAATCTCTTAATCTCTTTTTCAAGTTTATCAAAATCCGGAAAATGATCTTCAGTGTTGTCAAGATGTACTGCAGGCATTAGGAGTATCTTACTTCCAGAATTGTAACATCTTTTCACTTTATCCTCAACATAAGGTTGGTCTTCCTTTGCAACTACTGTCTGAACACATACTATCATGTCAAATTTATTGATCTCTTCCAGTGAATCGAACAAATGCATGTTATCATGTCCTTCATCAATAGAGATATGAAGAAAGTCGATATATTTCTGGTATTTTTTCCAAGGATATTCAAGTAGATTCTTTTGACTAGTAGTAAAAAGTAGGTAAAAAGGTTGCTTATATGTTTCTTTTAATATTTCTTCGATATCATCTCTTAAAAGTGGTTCTCCGCCTTCTAACGACAATAGGAATAATGATGATTGTCCAAGATTTCTGATTATTTTCTTTAGGTCTTCAGTTGGGAGATCAGGTGTTTGAAAATATTTCATATCACAAAATTTACAGTGGAAATGGCATCTTGAAGTTACTTTTAAGGATGCATAGAAAGGGAATTTTTCATTTATGAAATTTCTTCCTGAATATTTTAAAACATCGAGGTATCTGCTGAATGATAATTTTCTGATTTTTTTTCTTGGCATTGCTTTCATTCCGAAGTCAAATATTAATAGGTAGAAAAGTACAAAAAATAGATAAGTTTAACAAGAAAAGAATGATATAAAAAATATTCGTAGGGGAGACCTCCTACGGTCTCCCGCTTTTGGAATTATTTACTGAAGTGGGTAGGCGTGGGAGCCTACCCGTACGGATACGATTTATAGGTTCAATAAAATTTTATTTCAATTGATAAAAAAAAGGTATGTTAATATATTGAAGTGTAGATTATAATTATTAGGGTATATCATGGAAGGATACAAAAGACTTTTTATAGCGGCTAAGGCAAATGTTGAACCTGCGCTTGAGAAATATATTTCATCACTTCAAGATTTATTTGAAGGTTCAAAGATAAAATGGGTGCAAACAGAAAATACGCATTTGACATTGAAATTCTTAGGAAAGACAGCTACTGATAAGATAGAGAAGATCAAGATCGAACTATTTGAAATAGCTAAAAATAATGAACCGTTTGATATGAGGATCCAAGGATCAGGTGTTTTTAAAGATTTTTTTAGACCTACAATATTGTGGGTAGGAGTTAGGGATCATGATCCATTTGATAAGCTAAAGAATGATATTGAAAATACGATGGAAAAACTGGATTTTCCGATAGATTATAACCGATTCAAACCTCATTTGACTATTGCTAGGATAAAAGAAATAAATAAAAGGGATGAATTTGAAAAATTCGTTCGAGGTTATGAACACATGTTATTTCAAATGATACACATTGAAGAAATTATTTTATATGAAAGTATTCTAAATCCTGAAGGTCCTACTTATGTTGAGCTTGAGAAGTTTAAGATAGGGAAGAGTGAAAGTGGGTTTGAAGTGGATCGATTTTAAATCCTCTCCTCAATCAACCCTTCCAAGATCCGTATTCTATCTCGGTATTCAGCCGCTTTTTCAAATTCAAGTTTTTCGGCAGCTTCGTTCATCAATGCATCAAGTTCGATAATCTCATTCTTTGCTTCTTTAATCTCTTTATATTCAGTTTTTTTCTCTTTGACTTCTAGCTTTTTAAGTTGCTCACTCATCTGAGTTTGCTTGATAATATCTTCAGTGGATTTATAAATAGTTCTCGGAGTGATATTATTTTTCAGATTGTATTCTTCCTGAACTTTTCTTCTTCTGGCTGTTTCAGAGATACATGCTTCCATTGATCGAGTTATCTTGTCGCCATAGAATATAACCCTTCCATTTACATTTCTAGCAGCTCTTCCGGATGTTTGAAGCAATGATCTTCGATCTCTGAGAAATCCTTCTCTATCCGCATCTAAAATGCCGATAAAGGATACTTCTGGTAAGTCAAGTCCTTCTCTCAGCAGATTTATACCTACCAACACATCAAACTTACCAATTCTAAGATCTCTGATAAGTTTTACCCGATCCAACGACATTATTTCACTGTGAAGATATCTTGCTCTTATTCCATTTTCTTTAAGGAAAGTTGTAAGGTCTTCCGACATTCTTTTTGTCAGAGTTGTAACGAGCACTTTTTCTTTCTTATCAGTTGTTTTCTTGATCTCTTCCATCAAGTCATCAATTTGTCCTTTTGAAGGTCTTACTTCAATAATCGGATCAAGGATTCCAGTCGGTCTAATTATTTGCTCAATTATCAAACCATTGGACTTTTCAAGTTCATATTCTGCCGGAGTTGCAGAAAGGTATAAAGTTTTACCAGTAACCTCTTCAAATTCTTCGAACTGCAATGGTCTGTTATCCAAAGCTGAAGGCAATCTGAAACCATAATCGACCAAAGTAGTCTTTCTTGAACGATCACCTTTGTACATTGCTCTAACTTGCGGTATAGTGGCATGAGATTCATCGATTATCATTAAAAAATCATCAGGTAGGAAATCTATCAGACAATACGGTCTTTGACCGGGCTGTCTTCCTGAAATGTGCCTGGAATAATTTTCAATTCCTGGACAAAACCCCATTTCTTTGAGAAATTCGATATCCATTTTTGTTCGATTCTCTATTCTCTGAGCTTCAACCAGCATATTTCTATTTTGAAAGTAAGGAACTCGTGTTTCGAGTTCTTCTTCTATGAGTTTAATTGCTTTTTTTAATTTTGGTTGAGTAACAACAAAATGTTTTGCAGGATAAATATTTATTTCTTCCAATACTTCAATGACTCTACCGGTTAGAAAATTTATTATCTCAATTCTTTCAATCTCATCACCGAAAGTATGAAGTCTGATACCTGTGTCATCATAAGCAGGATGAATATCTATAATGTCGCCTTTTATCCTGAATTTACCATTAGAAAGCTCATAGTTATTTCTCTCATATTGCATTTCTACCAAAGCTTGAAAAAATGTATTTCGATCCAGCAGATCGCCGGTATGAATAGCCGTAGAAAGTTCTTTATAATCATCAGGCGATCCAAGTCCGTAAATACAGCTGACAGATGCTACTATAATCACATCATTACGGGAAATAAGAGATGATGTTGCTCTAAGTCTAAGTTTTTCAATTTCAGCATTCGCTGAAGTAGTTTTTTCAATGTAAATATCTCTTGTTGGCATGTAAGCTTCAGGTTGGTAATAATCGTAATAGCTGATGAAAAACTCTACTGCATTATCAGGGAAAAATTCTTTGATCTCTCCATATAGCTGAGCAGCCAATGTTTTATTATGTGAAAGAATTAAAGTAGGCTTATTAAGTTTTTCGATTACATTTGCCATTGTAAAGGTCTTACCACTTCCTGTTACTCCAAGAAGGGTTTGTTTCTCAACACCTGCTTTGAAATTATTATAGATCTGCTCTATTGCTTCAGGCTGGTCTCCGGTTGGCGAGAATGGTGATATTAGTTTGAATTTATTTTTCATTAAATCGAATTTAAAGATTGATCGTTGTAATTACAAGAATAAAAAGAACAATTTACATTTTATTGCGTATAAAATAAAAATTAAAACAGGTAAGATGCCCAGATATGTTCAAATTTAATAGCTTGACATTTATTAAACCAAAAGTTAAATTCTGCACGTATGTAAACTAAATATATTATTACAAGGACTTAAATGCTTAACTATAAATATATAACACTACTATTACTAGCCGTCTCGCTATTATTAAATTCACAGCAAGGTGCAGGATCTGCACAAGAGGCAATGGAGATCGTTGATCTTGTCGTTGAAGGAACAAATGTTTCTGCAGATGTTATAAAATTATCTTCAGGACTTGGAAAAGGTGAAAAGGTTTACGGTGAAGATATTCAGAATGCTATTAGGAAATTATGGGGACTGAATCTTTTTTCAGATATTATAATTGAAGCTAAAACTTTAGATAACGGCAAGATATTTCTAAAAGTTATTCTTGAAGAAATTCCAAGATTGAACAGTGTTAAGATCATCGGAATTGAAGAATTCAAAGAAGAAGAGATCGAACCACTGATCAAATTAAGAAAAGGTCAGGTTTTAAAGAAAAGTAACCTAACTGACCTTGGAAATATTATCAAAGATTTTTATGGATCTGAGAATTACCTTCTTGCAAATGTGGAATTCAAAACAGAGCATATCAACGAAAAAGAAGTAGATCTTACAATTTCTATTGATGAAGGTAAGGAAATATTCATCGAAGATATCGCTTTTAATGGAAATTCTGTATTCGATAAAGGTGATCTTATGGATAATTTTGAAGAAACCCATGAAGATGCCTGGTGGAGAGATGGAGAATACAAAAGAGAATTATTTGAGCAAGATCTTGAAAGACTTGTATATTTTTATCAGAATAGCGGCTATAAAGACATGGAAGTTGTAAGTGATTCGGTTTACTTCAATGATGCAAATGATGAGATCTATATTGATGTAAATATTTCCGAAGGTAAAGAATACTTTTTCGGTAATACAAAATTTGATGGGAATTCATTATTCTCTGATGAAGAATTAGCCAGAGGTCTAGACTTTGAAAAAGGTGATGTGTTCAGTCAGGAATTATTTGATATGTCACTGTATAATAATCTATCTACAATGTATATGGATAAAGGTTATTTAAGAGCTCAGATCGTACCTGAAGAGCAATTAGTAGGAGCGGATACTGTTTCATATAGATTTAAGATCATGGAAGGAACTAGAGCAAGAGTAAGAAAGGTGAAATTTGTAGGTAATACAAGAACAAACGAAAAAGTTCTTAGAAGGGAAATGGCAATTTATCCCGGTGATATATTCAATAAGACTAAGATATTGAGAAGCCAGAGAAATGCCATGGTATTGAATTACTTTGAAACGGTAATGCCTGATATGGTACCTGTAAATGATAAAGAAGTAGATCTTGTTTTCAGTGTAAAAGAGAAAGCGACTGAGCAGGCACAGACATCAATAGCATAT
Source organism: Candidatus Delongbacteria bacterium (assembly GCA_013139625.1). Classification (GTDB taxonomy): domain Bacteria; phylum UBA4055; class UBA4055; order UBA4055; family UBA4055; genus WTAK01. The sequence continues at coordinate 7,558 of WTAK01000206.1, forward strand.
TCAGAATCTGATGGATTTGTAGGATCTGTTGGTCTTGTTTTTAATAATTTTTCATTTGCTCACCCGTTCAAGGTAGGAGATGGACAAAAATTGTCAACTAATATTGAATTTGGTTCTGAATATTATAAATATTCTATCAGCGTTGAAGATCCTTGGATTTATGATACTCATACGCTTGTTGGATTAAGTGCAAATTATCAAAAAAGGAGTGATTCTTATTCAGATACGCATATCGTTGGTGGTTTGATGAAATTAGGTCGTCATTTTGCATGGAGTGATAATTGGATGAGAGGTATATGGTATTACTCGCTTGACAGAGTTGAATATACGAATGTTGAAGATAATTCTCCGGACAGTTATGAACTTTACGAAGGTAAAACAATTATTTCATCAGCTGTAACTGAATATTTGATCAGGGACAGTAGAGACAGAGCAGACTTTCCATCAAGAGGTTCAACATTATCATTAATGACAAAATTAGCCGGTGGGATTTTTGGTGGAGATGAAGAATTTCATAAGCATAAATTAGATATAAAATGGTATCAACCGATCTACAAAGATAGACTGGTACTTTACACTCAATATGTTTTCGGTGTTATGGATAAATTAAGAGAATCATCTTACATCAGTTCAAGAGAATACTTCTACATGGGTGGTGGTGGATTATCCGGTGGTGAACCTTTGAGAGGTTATGATGAAAACTCAATCGGACCTTATGAGAATGGTTATTACATTGGTGGTCGAAATATGTTCAAGTCATCTGTAGAGCTTAGATTTAAGGTTACTGATGCTCCAATGTTGGTATATGGATTGGCATTCTTTGATGCCGGAAATCTATGGAAAGATTTCACAGAGGCAAATATCTTTGATCTTCAAAAAGGTGCAGGACTTGGTATTAGGATCAATGTTCCTATGTTAGGTATGATGGGTCTAGATTTTGGTTACGGATTTGATTATTTCGAAGATTTCGGAAAGAAAGCTGATTGGTCAGAAAACTTAAGAACTCATTTTCGAATGGGTACAAACTTATAAGATAAAAATAAAAAATAGAAAACAAGGAGAAGAACAATGAAAAAATTACTAACACTTTTCGTTCTAATGATCTCGATCGTAGCATTTGCAGAGATGAAATTTGCTTATATCAACTCTGATAAGGTTTTAGCAGAGTACAGTGAAGCAAAGAAAGCAAAAGAAGAACTTGCAAAATGGAACAAAGATCAAGAAGCTAAAGCAATGCAAATGGAACAAGGAATTAAAAAACTTGAAGAAGAATTTAAGAACATGTCTGTAATGATCTCTGAGGAGAAAAAGAACGAAAAAATGCAAGAAGGTCAAAAGAAGTTAATGGAGTATCAGCAGTTCAAAGAGCAAGTTTGGGGTCAGACAGGAGAATTCTACAAGAAGAACCAAACACTGATGCAACCAATAATCGATGAGATCAATAAAGTGATCAAAGATGTATCTGAAAAAGGTAAATATGATTATGTATTTGATGCAAATACAGGTACATTATTGTTTGCAAAGCCAGAGTATGAGATCACTGATGAAATATTAAAAGTGTTAAACAAATAATTTCTTCGTCAGGTTATAATTATTTTCAATATCACTTAGTATTCTAAGCTCTATTTTAATAATTACAGCCTTCCTTGAACTTATTCGTTTACCAATCTTTTAATAGAATTTTAATATTTAAGAAAAAAGGTCGATAGTTTTATCGACCTTTTTTTATTGAAAAACTTATAAAAATATTATAAGTTTTAAGTATTATATTTAAGAGGGAAAAATGAGCGACAAGAAAACATTAGGAAGAATAGGGTTGATGCTTCGATCCCTGATCTCTAAAGGTGAGATCAGTAAGAAAGATATTATAGAGAAGCTGGAAGGGGATATAAGTCACAGTACATTTAAACGTACAATAAGAGATTTAGAGGTACTTTTTAATATTCCTCTTTATTACGAAAGAAGCCGCCATGTATATAAGGTGGACAAGAATATAAATAGAAGGATAGTTGAAGCAAACCTTTTCGATGAGTTTCGTGAATTCTATAATGAATTATATACTCATAATGATATTTTATTTTTCTATAGTTTTGTGAAAAGTATGATCAATAGTGAATTTTTCTTTCCACCGGTAAATTCAAAACAACAAAATAAATCAGTTACAGATTATCAGCCGGTCTTAAGAATATTAGAAAGTGTTCTTTCTGAAAAAGATAAAGATATATCAGGTAAGATAGAATACTATATGTCAGAGCATTACAAAATAGAGCAGAAGTTAAGGTTTGGAAATATGATAAATACAGTGATCCAATCCTTTGAAAATGAGATGTTGGTAAAATTTACTTACA